>NZ_VRUX01000246.1:0-6001 GCF_008039885.1 Methylobacterium sp. WL103 | reverse complement strand
GCCCCGAATACGGCTTCGCCCGCCGCATCGCCGCGACGGCCGAGGGCCGCGACCACCCGCTGCTGTCGGGCCGCGGGGCGGCATGGGACGCGCCGGCGATCCATTCCGACGCGGTGATCATGCCCCCGCCCGGCGCGCGGGTTCTCGCCGCGAACGCGCTCCTCGACGTGCAGGCGATCGAGATCCCGCACGGGGACGGCGTGTTCTGGGGCACGCAGTATCACCCGGAACTCGACCTCGACGAGCTTGCCGCGATGCTGCGGGTCTGCGCCGAGGCCGTGGTCGAGGCCGGCCTCGCGCCCGACGCAGGCGCCGTCTCGGACTACGCCGCCGAGATCGATGCGCTGCACGCCGCCGCGGACGCGTCGCTCGCCTGGAGGCACGGCCTCGGCGCCGACGTCCTGGAGCCGCGTCAACGCCGTCGCGAGATCGGCAACTTCCTCGACCGCCTCGTCGCGCGACAGGCCGGCTAGGGCGGTTCCGGACGGCCTTGCGTTCGAGGCGAAGCCTCAGGCTGCCTCGGCCATCGTCCCGTCGTTCGTCACGACCTCGTCGGTGTGCACGTCGAAGCGCATCAGGTAGGCGGTGCCGAAGCTGGTGGTGAGAGCGCAGTCCGTCGCGTCGCGCCCGCGGGCCATGACGATGCGGGCGATCCGCGGCGTGTTGTGGCGGGCGTCGAACGTGTACCAGCGGTCTCCGAGGTAGACCTCGAACCAGGCCGAGAAATCCATCGGCGCCGGGTCCGTCGGCACGCCGATGTCGCCGAGGTAGCCGGTGGCGTAGCGGGCCGGGATGTTCATGCAGCGGCAGAGCGCGATCGCCAGGTGGGCGAAGTCGCGGCAGACGCCGACGCGCTGGACGTAGCCGTCATGCGCGGTGCGGGTGTTGTCGGCCCGCTGATAGTCGAACTGCAAGTGATTGTGCACGAAGTCGACGATCGCCTGCACCCGTGCCCAACCCTCCGGCGTCGCGCCGAACAGCGACCACGCGGTGGCCGAGAGCTTGTCGGTGTCGCAGTAGCGCGAGCCGAGGAGGAACGGCAGAACGTCGTCGGGCAAGTCCTGCACCGGGTGCTGGCTGGCCTCCGGCTCATACGCGTCCGGCTCGCCGGAATCGCGGATCGTGAAGTCGGTCGACATCGTGATCCGGCCGCCCGGGGCGACGATGCGGGTGCAGACGTTGCCGAAGGCGTCGACGTGCTGCGTCGCCAGCACCGGCGGATCGAACGCGATGACCTCCGGCGTCACGAGGTCGACCCGGCGCTCCGGCCGCACGTTGAGCAGCAGGTTCATCGGGGTCGGGCCGAAGGTGTTGAAGGCGATGGTGAAGCCGGTCTGGACGAGCATCGGTGGATCCGTGACGGCCGCGAGCGAGGGCGCAGGCGGGGCAGAGGCGAGAGCGTGGACGCGCCTTGAACACGGACGCTATGCTCGAGGTTCCGCAGGTCAGATGTGCTTGCCGCGCAGGTTCTGCCCAGAGAAACGGCAGTTTTTGTCCGATCAGAACCCGGGCGTTGCTGCAAGCTGGTAGAACAGTCGGCGGAAATCAGAGACGCGGTCGAGGACATAGCGCCAGCTCCCTCCTCTTGCAGGAGAGGAGGGACGAGCGCAGCTTCACCTGCGCAATACGTCTGCAGCTTGAGGAAATACCCCCGGCGCCGCGGTGTGGCGCTGATGATGCATCGCACGAGGCGTCGACCCTTCGGCCCCTTGGGATGCCATGACCGTTCCCCTGCCCTCCTCCACCCCCGCCTCGGCGATCCTCGGCCGCGGGATCCGCGCATGAACGAGGCGATCGCCTGGGCGGAGCGGCGCCGCATCGCCGAGCAGGCGCGCGGCGAGCGGGCGTGGTCGCTGTGGGGGCCGTATCTGAGCGAGCGGCAATGGGGCACCGTGCGCGAGGATTACAGCCGCGACGGCAACGCGTGGCGCTCGCTCACCCACGAGGAGGCCCGCTCGCGCGCCTATCGCTGGGGCGAGGACGGCCTGGCCGGCATCTGCGACGAGCGCGGGCAGCTCTGCCTCGGGCTGGCCTTGTGGAACGGGCGCGACCGCATCCTGAAGGAGCGCTTGTTCGGCCTCACCAACGAGCAGGGCAACCACGGCGAGGACGTGAAGGAAGTCTACCACTACCTCGACGCGGTCCCGAGCCACGCCTACCTCAAGTTCCTCTACCGCTATCCGCAAGGCGCCTACCCCTACGAGGACCTCGTGCGCGAGGGCCTGCAGCGCAGCCGCGAGGTTCCCGAATACGAGATCGAGGAGACCGGCCTGTTCGAGGGGGCGCGCTTCTTCGACGTGACGGTGGAATACGCCAAGGCGGACGTCGACGACGTCCACGTCGCGATCACGGCGACGAACCGCGGGCCGGAGGCGGCCGACCTCCACCTCGTGCCGCAGCTCTGGTTCCGCAACACCTGGTCCTGGCGGGAGGACGGGGCGCAGCCGCGTCCGTGGATCGGGCGCCACCCCGAGGGCGGGGTCGCCTGCGAACACCCGCGGCTCGGGCGCTACCGGCTGGCCTTCGAGGGCGAGCCCGCGTTGCTGTTCTGCGAGAACGACACCAACCTGCGCCGTCACGCGGGGCAGCCGGACGCCGAAGGCCCGTTCAAGGACGGGCTGCATGCGGCGATCGTCGAGGGCGACGCCTCGGCGGTGCGCCGGGACGCCGGGACCAAGCTCGGCCTGCACTACGCCCTGCGCCTCGAGCCCGGCGAGACCCGCCGGGTGCGCCTGCGGTTGTCGGCCGGCACGCGGGCGCGCCCGCTCGATGCGGACGACGCGATCCGCACACGGCGCATCGCCGAAGCCGACGCCTTCTACGACGACCTGCAGGACGGGATCGCGGACGCGGAAGCCCGCACCATTTTCCGGCAGGCGTCGGCCGGCCTGATCTGGTCGAAGCAGCTCTATGCCTACGACGTGCGGCGCTGGCTGCAGGGCGATCCGGCCCAGCCGGTGCCGCCGCGGGAGCGCGACGGCGGCCGCAACACCCAATGGCGCCACTTCGCCGCCTCCGACGTGCTCTCGATGCCCGACAAGTGGGAGTACCCGTGGTTCGCCGCCTGGGACCTCGCCTTCCACTGCCTGCCGCTGGCGCTGCTCGACCCGGACTTCGCCAAGAAGCAGCTCCTGCTGCTGACGCGCGAATGGTACATGCACCCCAACGGCCAGCTCCCGGCCTACGAATGGGAGTTCTCCGACACCAACCCGCCGGTCCACGCCTGGGCGACCTACCGGGTGTTCGAGATCGACCGCGACCGCCGCGGCGGCCGGGGCGACCTCGCCTTCCTCGAGGGCGTGTTCCACAAACTCCTGATCAACTTCACCTGGTGGGTGAACCGCAAGGACGCCGGCGGCCGCAACGTGTTCCAGGGCGGCTTCCTCGGGCTCGACAACGTCGGCGTGTTCGACCGCTCGCGCCCGCCCCCCGGCTTCGGCATGGTGCACCAGGCCGACGGCACCGCCTGGATGGCGATGTACGCGCTCAACATGATGCGCATCGCCCTCGAGCTCGCGCTCCACAACGACGTCTACGAAAGCACAGCGTCGAAGTTCTTCGAGCACTTCCTGCTCATCGCCGAGGCGATGACGGACATGGGCGGCGAGGGCTTCGGCCTGTGGGACGAGGAGGACGAGTTCTACTACGACGAGGTCGACATGCCCGGCGGCGGGATGCTGCCGTTGCGCGTCCGCTCCATGGTCGGCCTCGTGCCGCTGTTCGCGGTGGAGGTGATCGAGCCCTTCGTGCTCCAGCGCCTGCCGGACTTCGCCCGGCGGCTCAACTGGCTCCTGGAGAACCGCCCGCACCTCGCCTGCCTGGTCTCGCGCTGGGACGAGGGCGGCGTCGGCGACCGCAAGCTGCTCTCGCTCCTGCGCGGCCACCGGATGAAGGCGTTGCTGCGGCGGATGCTCGACGAGGCCGAGTTCCTTTCGCCCTTTGGCGTGCGCTCGCTCTCGAAGGCGCACCGCGACCAGCCCTACGTGCTCAACGAGTTCGGCGCCTCGTTCACGGTGCGCTACGACCCGGCCGACTCGACCTCGAACATGTTCGGCGGCAACTCGAACTGGCGCGGGCCGGTCTGGATGCCGACGAACTACCTGATCATCGAGGCCCTGCGCCGGTTCCACTCCTATTACGGCGCCGACTTCCTGGTGGAGTTCCCGACCGGCTCCGGCGCGATGCACACGCTGGCCGCCATCGCCGACGCGCTGCAGGAGCGGCTGATCGACCTGTTCACCCGCGGCGCGGACGGCCGCCGCCCCACGGACGGCGACCGCGTGCCGATCCCCCCGGCGGACGGCGCCGAGGAGGCCCTGCTGTTCCACGAGTTCTTCGACGGCGACACCGGCCGGGGCCTCGGCGCCTCGCACCAGACCGGCTGGACCGCGCTGATCGTCAACCTGCTGCACCACCGGGCGCAAAGGGGCGGGACCTGAGGCACTGGGACCGCAATCTCCGCGGGGGCGTGCGCGGGTGTGGGAGCTTGGCCGACGCGGCCACGAAATGCCATGAAGGCCGACGCGATCGAAGCCGGATCGACGGCATGAACTTCAGGTTGAGACGATGACGGCCCGGACTTCGAACCGCCCAGCCGCGTGGGTTCCCTAGAGCGAGTTCGCGGCCCGCATCGCGTCCGCGCGTCAGCTTCAGACGTTCAACGACCTGAGCAGCTTCGCGATCAACTTCGACGTGCTCCGCTCGGTGAAGCCCGACATCGAGATGGCCGGCAACAAGAGCAGCACCTTGTGCCTGTGGGAGACGCGCTCCTCCAGCGGCTTCATCACCAAGCCGCGGGTCACCGTCGACATCCTGACGGTCCGCTTCATCGCGAACGGGCACATCATCTACCGCAACCAGTCGGGCAAGACGCAAGGTACGCCAAAATACGCGACCCTAGTCGACTTCGAGGACGTCAGCGAGATCCAGGCCTCGCCGGCCTTCAGCGCGATCAACGGAACGATCACGCTCGAAGCGCTCTCGGCGGCCAACGCCGCGCTCACGGGCGGACAGCCGGCTCTTCCGGCCTTCGCCCCGATCGCAGACGTCGCCACGCCGGGCATGATCGCCCTGTTCTTGATGATGCGGCAGGTGCAGCGCCGCGGGCAGGAGGCGGGTCGCGGCGGCGACATCGCCTTCCCGCTGGTCCAGGAGATCCTCAGCTACCAGCTCCTGTCTGTCTGGCCCAGGCGCGCCGGCGTGGCGACGGCCGCGACGACCGACGCCACGGCCTCGCGCTTCGCCATCGCGCTCGACTTCATCGAGGCGAACCTTTCGCAGCCGCTCACGCTGTCGCTGATCGCCGCGGCAGCCGGACTCAGCGTTCGCTCCCTCCAGAGCCAGTTCCGCAACCGGACTGGGCAGACGGCGATCGCCTTCATCACCGAGCGGCGGCTCGCGCGCACCCACGAGGATCTGACCTCCGCGTCCGCCGCCGCGGTTCCGATCGCGGAGATCGCGCGGCGCTGGGGCTTCGTGCACATGAGCGACTTCGGCCAACGCTATAAGCGTGTGTACGGGCGCACGCCCTCCCAGGCACGGCGCGAGGCCGGACGGCGGGGATGACCCGCAACGGAGCGACGACGCCACGCCGGGCGCGTGGCGTCGTCGGGTTCCGGTCTTCGGCCATGTCCCGGCAGGATGGCCCGCCGAAACATCGGGATCACGCGGCCGGAAAGGCGGTCACCGACCGGTCGTGGTGGTCGACTTCACCGGCTTGGAGCCGGGCTCGTGCGACATGGTCTTCGTCCGAGACTCGACGCCCTCGCCGTCGCGAACCTTGGTCTGGGTGTGCGACTTCGAGAAGGTGCCGCCGTCATGGGCCATCGCCTTCGATTGCCCGTTGAGCCCGCCGTTCCCGGTCTCGTTGACGTGCGAGCGGTCCATCGTCTTGCCGCCCGCCGCGCTGCCGCCGGTGGCCAGGGACGAGCCCGTCGCGCCGTTCGCTCCCGTCGAAGTCCCGCCGGTCCCGACGGTCGAGGCGGAGGTGCCGCCGGCGGGA
>NZ_VRUX01000245.1:0-6068 GCF_008039885.1 Methylobacterium sp. WL103 | reverse complement strand
TCCGCGGTAACAACACCAGCTCGTTCCCGCTTCCGGCCGCGAGCGCGTCCGCGCCGCCTGCGGCCGGAAGCGGGAACGAGCTGGTGTTGTTACCGCGGATCGGCAGCTTCTCGACGTTCGACAGCCGCAGCTCGAACAACGCGACGCGGGTGGGGTCGTAGGTCCCGCCGGCGCCGGTTCCGCCAGCGCCGGTGCCAGTGCCACCGCCTGTGCCCGCTCCACCGGTGCATGGATTGCAGGCGGTTCCGCCCCCCGTGCCGCCGGTGCCGGTTCCAGTGCCGCCGCCGATGGTCACGCCGACGCCGGCGATGGAGCCCCCGCCGACCGTCGCCCCGACGCTTGCGACAGTTCCTCCGCCGACGGTCGCGCCCACGTCGACCAGGGTGCCGCCGCCGACCGTTGCGCCGACAGTAGCAACTGGTCCACCACCAACTGTGGCGCCGACGCTTGCGACGGTTCCCCCGCCGACCGTTGCGCCGACATCGGCGACCGAGCTACCGCCGACGGTGGCTCCGACATTGGCGACGCTGCCACCACCGACGGTCGCTCCGACGGTGGCGAGGGAACCACCACCGAGCGTTGCATCAACGGTCGCCAAGCTCCCGGTGGTTCCGTTCACCACGGAGGTCACCGTATCGAGCGTTCCGCGCAGGAGCTGGGCCTGGGCCAAGCCGGAGGTGCCCAGGAGAAGCACCCCACTCAGCATCGGAATCGCGATGACGTCGTGCGGGCGAAGGGCGGCGCGACCCTGCGCGAGCGTGGACGGACGCGCGGAGGCGCGGTTCTGGCGACGAGACATGGGAGCACTCCGACTGGGACCCATGCCGGGAGGCTGCATCGCGTCGTAAAACACAACGCGAGAGACCCATTGCATGGCTCATGCAATCTAAGCGCGAATGCTTAACGAGAGTTTGAAAATACAACCCGCGGTTGTTTTTTTCGTGTCGGCCGCAGGCGTGTATCGGATGCAGCCGCGGGTGCCCGACCCAAGCCTCCACTTAAAAACGATCGGCTTGTCGAGGTCGCGTCCGGACCTGCGACCGGCGCGTTCAGCGCCGGCCGCCGCCACCCTTGTATTTCGGCTTCTGGCCGCCGAGCCCCTGGGTCGAGCGCGGCTTCGGCCGCTCGGTCCAGGCGACGGCGTTCGCCGGCAGCTCGCGGTCGGTGCCCGGCCCCATGTTGTCCAGGGTCGGCTTCGAAATGCGCGTGCCGGAGCCGCGCGGCGCCCTGCGGCCGTACTTGCCGGCGTCCCGCTCCACGTCGGCCTGCCGCGCCATCGGGTCGTCGGAGATCATCAGCTCCGTCGCCTGGAGGCGCTTCAGCTCGTCGCGCAGGCGTGCGGCCTCCTCGAAGTCGAGGTCGGCGGCGGCGGTGCGCATCCGCTTCTCCAGGTCGGCCATCACTGCCTTGAGGTTGTGGCCGACGGTGATCTCCGCCATCCCGGTGTCGACCTGGACGCGGTCGCGCTCGAACACGCTGCTGAGGATGTCGCTGATCCCGCGCTTCACGCTCTGGGGCGTGATGCCGTGCTCGAGATTGTAGGCGAGCTGCTTTTGCCGCCTGCGCTCGGTCTCGGCCATCGCCCGTTCCATCGAGCCGGTGATGTGGTCGGCGTAGAGGATGCAGCGCGCGTCGGCGTTGCGGGCGGCGCGGCCGATGGTCTGCACCAGCGAGGTCTCGGAGCGCAGGAAGCCTTCCTTGTCGGCATCGAGGATGCAGACCAATGCGCATTCTGGGATGTCGAGGCCCTCACGCAGCAGGTTGATGCCGATCAGCACGTCGAAGGCGCCGAGCCGCAGGTCGCGGATGATCTCGATGCGCTCCAGCGTGTCGATGTCGGAGTGCATGTAGCGCACGCGAACCGAGTTCTCGTGTAGGTACTCGGTCAGGTCCTCGGCCATGCGCTTGGTCAGCGTGGTGACGAGGGTGCGGTAGCCAGCGAGCGCAACCTCGCGCACCTCGCCGAGCAGGTCGTCGACCTGGCTCCGCGCCGGGCGGATTTCGATCACCGGGTCGACGAGGCCGGTGGGGCGGATCACCTGCTCGGCGAAGACGCCGCCGGTCTGCTCCATTTCCCACTTGCCGGGCGTGGCTGAGACGTTGACCGTCTGCGGCCGCATCGCGTCCCATTCCTCGAATCGCAGCGGACGGTTGTCGAGGCAGGAGGGCAGGCGGAAGCCGTATTCGGCGAGCGTCGCCTTCCGGCGGAAGTCACCCCGGTACATGCCGCCGATCTGCGGAACGGTGACGTGGCTCTCGTCGGCGAAGACCAACGCGTTGTCGGGCAGGTACTCGAACAGGGTCGGCGGCGGCTCGCCGGGCTTGCGGCCGGTGAGGTAGCGCGAATAGTTCTCGATGCCGTTGCAGGCGCCCGTCGCCTCGATCATCTCGATGTCGAATGTGCAGCGCTGCTCGATGCGCTGGGCCTCGATCAGACGGCCCATCTTGGTCAGCTCCTCGACGCGGCCGTTGAGCTCGTTCTTGATCCCCTTGATCGCCTGCTGCAGCGTCGGTCGCGGCGTGACGTAGTGCGAGTTGGCGTAGACCTTCACGAACTTCAGCTCGTTGATCTTCTTGCCTGTGAGCGGGTCGAACTCGACGATCCCCTCGATCTCGTCGCCGAACAGGCCGATGCGCCAGCCGCGGTCCTCCAAGTGAGCCGGCCACAGCTCGATCACGTCGCCGCGCACCCTGAAGGTGCCGCGGGCGAAGTCTGACTGGATGCGCTTGTACTGCAGCGCCACGAGGTCGGCGACGAGCTGGCGCTGCTCGATCTTCTCGCCCAACGTCACCGTGAACGACATCGCCGTGTAGGTCTCGACCGAGCCGATGCCGTAGATGCACGAGACCGACGCGACGATGATGACGTCGTCGCGCTCGAGCAGCGCCCGGGTCGCCGAGTGCCGCATCCGGTCGATCTGCTCGTTGATCGACGATTCCTTCTCGATGAAGGTGTCCGAGCGCGGCACGTAGGCCTCGGGCTGGTAGTAGTCGTAGTAGGAGACGAAATATTCCACTGCGTTGTCGGGGAAGAAGCTCTTGAACTCGCCGTAAAGCTGCGCCGCCAGCGTCTTGTTCGGCGCGAGGATCAGGGCCGGTCGCTGAGTCTCCTCGATGATCTTCGCCATCGTGAAGGTCTTGCCCGAGCCGGTCACGCCGAGCAGCACCTGGTCGCGCTCATTGGCTTTCACGCCCTTCACGAGCTCGGCGATGGCGGTGGGCTGGTCGCCCGCCGGCGTGAACTCGGATTCGAGGCGGAACGGCTTGCCGCCCTCGGACTTCGCCGGCCGGTCCGGCCGGTGCGGAACCCAAGTCTCCCCGTTCTTGAACAGCGGGTTGCCCTCTTCGAGCAACCGCTGCAGGGCATCCACCGTCGCCGAGACGCCGTCGGAGGCCAGCGATGATTGGTCCGGTGCGCCTTCCGGCGCCGGCCCGTCTTCGGGCGGGGTCAGGCCGAGCGCCTGCGCAAGAGCCGGATCGATCTCGGCACCGGGTGCGGTGGTGAAGCCGCGCTGCGGCGCTTCGCCGAAGCCGGTGGGTTCTCTCGCTTCAGTCTTCGGAGCCGGCTTCGCCTTGGCTGGCTTGCGCTGGCCCGGCCGCGGAAGCTCCGCCTGCCGCTCGGACTGGATCTGGGGCCTGCGGGCGAGGGCGGGACTCAGCAGCTGCGCCAGGAACGGGTCGAGCGGCTGAACGTCCGGCCGGTCGGCCTTTCCGGTCGCTGAGACGTGCCGGGGCTTCTTCGGTATTGCCATGGGAGAAATATGGCGTGGCCAGTGCCATGACGGAAGGGGCACCACCTCCGCGTGAGGTGTTCATCCAGGGGCCGATCGGCGCATGGAGTGATCGCTGCCAAGAGACGACGGCCGATCCCGCCGCAATGCCGCCGGCTTGCGCGATCACACGCGGCGTGCGGGCCGTGGGTGGGTCGGACCGCGGGAATCGTGTGGGATGATGAACTTCGTTCTGGGAGCTGTGGCCGGGGCGTTGATCGTCGGCATCGCCGCGATCGCCGGCGCACGCAACCCGGACATCCAGCAGCGGCTTGGCCTGTTCCCCGCCACGCCGATGACCCTGATGGCGGCTCCGCCACGGGCGGAGCCGGCATGCCCGCCGCCCGTGGCGGCCGCGCCGACCATCGGCACGCAGGAGATGCTCTTCAATCGGCGCCGGTTCTGGTCCGTCGCGCCTTGAGCATGTCCGTCCGGCTCAGACGCTGCTCAGCAGGAACATGAGCATGGTCGTCGCGGCGGTGGTGCTCAGGAACCCGCAGAGCGCGGCGGCGAAGGAGGGACCGGTCGGGACGGCAACGGTCTGGGTCTCGGTGGTCATGGCGGCTGGCCCTGTCGGCGACGTGCAGCGTCGCGCTCGATGTGACGATGGTGGGAACGAAGAGGCTTTGCGGTGCGGGCGCGCACCCGGTCAGTCGCAGCGGTTTACGCGTTTGGCGATGCGAAGGTTTCGCAACTCGGTGCGAAGATCGATCGCAACAACGCCGGCGCCGCAATCCTCGAAGCCGTCGCGGGCGTCGTTGTAGCGGTCGCCGACCTCGTCGAGCGTGTCGCAGACGCGGTCGTGGTTTCCGAGCCGGGCTTCCTGCCTCGCCTGGTAGCGAAGGGCCGAAGCCTCGTCGATCTTGGCGCGAGCCTCGAGGCACGCCGGCGCCGCGAACGCCGGGGCGAGGGAGAGGACCAGGCCGAACACGGCCAGCATCGGTGTGTCAGATCGGGTCATGGGCCACCGTGAAGACAATCACGTAAGCAGTACGCTGGAAGAGGCGAAGTATTCGACCGGTGTCTTTCAACCGCCGGTATGAGCGCACAACGGCGGAGCTAGACCGATGGTTCCGCTTTCGCTGCGCTGCGGCTGCGGCGCGAAATCAGGATCGCGGCAAGGTCCACCGGCACGAACCCCTGGGCGTCAACGCCGACATCGTACTGTTTGGGCGCAGTGCGCAGCTGCCCGTGGGAATGGCCGTGCAGGTTGAGCACGCCGCGGCCGATGCCGTTCCAGGTCCGGAAGGCGTAATGGCACAGCACCAAGCCGCGACCCTCCACCGCGATCTCCGCGTAATGCGCGATCGAGGCCCAGCCCGGCGCGTCGAGGGTGTCGGGGCCGTCGTTGTTGCCGACGATCAGGTGCTTCACGCCGTGAAGGCCGGCGAGGATCGCGTGGACTCGCTCCCGCGGCGGTCCGAGGGCGAAGTCGCCGAGATGCCAGACGCTATCGTCGGCGCCGACGACCCGATTCCAGTTCGCGATCAACGCGGCGTCGTGCGTCGCGAGGTCGGCGAAGGGCCGGCGATCGAGCCGCAGGATGCGCGGATCGCCGAAATGGGTGTCGCTCGTGAAATAGACCGCCACCGCCGACCTCCCTGCGCTGCACCGCGTCGTGTCCGATCCGGCCGGCATCGCGCAAGAGGCTTCTTCGCCTGCGCCCGCTGCGGCCTAGCATGCTGTTTCGGCGAAGCGCAGGAACGGGGCTTGCGTGCCCCGGAGCGGAAAGCTAAGACCCGCGGACCCTTCGGGGTGTCGGTGCTCGAACGGCCCGACGGAGCGGACGTGACGGAGTATAGCGCAGCCCGGTAGCGCACCTGTCTGGGGGACAGGGGGTCGCAGGTTCAAGTCCTGCTACTCCGACCAATAAAACGGGACGTCGGCCGAAAGGTGGATGTCGCCGCTCCGAGAAAAGGCCGGCGCCACCAAGCGCCGGCCTTTTTTTGTTCGCTTGCCGGATGTTTGAACCGCCGCTCCCGTTCACGACTGCGTCTTCGAAGCTTCCGCCTCGCGAAAGCCCCGAGGGGCGAGGTCCCAGGTGGAGCGATGCAGCTCAGCTCTTCTTGCGGAACGCGTCGAGGCTGACGACCTCGGCGCTCGCCTCGCCACCGTCGCCGTCCTTCTTCGCGGCCTTGGCGGCGACACGCGGCTCCTTCTCGTCCGCCTTGCTGGCGTTCTGCGCCGCGGGGAGGGCGGGGATGACCTTCGGGACGTTGCTGCCGATCGCGGCGATCCCGGTTCCGGCTTTCGGCTTCATCTCGGTGGGCTCGGAGGCCGCGCCGCGCGGGCCGGCCT
>NZ_VRUX01000244.1:0-6130 GCF_008039885.1 Methylobacterium sp. WL103 | reverse complement strand
CGCGCAGGCGCCGCGCAAGCCCGGCCCGCCGCGGCCGGTGACGATGTCCTCGCGGGTGACGCCGTGGGCGCGGAACACGTCGGCCGGCAGGTAGACCTGGCCGCCGCGGGCGTGCCACGGCAGCGCCCGCAGCAGTCCGGTGATGCCGTAGGCGACGCCCGCATGGCCCGCGGCGGCGGCACCGCCCGGCTCCGCGCCGTCGCACAGGATCAGGCTGGCGAGCCGGAACAAAGCCGAGGCGGTCTCGCCGCAATAGCCCTCCAGGTCGTTCAGCCGGGGCATCGGGTCGTCGTAGAGGTCGAACACGCGGGCGTCGATCAGGTCGACGAAGGGCTGGCGCCCGAGGCGGCGGGCGACGATCGCGTCGAGGAGGGCGGCGGCCACGGGGTTGGCCTTCACGTCGCCGCGGGCCTCGCCCTGGAGCGCGTCGCGCCACCATTGCAGGCGGATCTCGCCGGCCATCGGGTTCGAGGCGGCCTCGCGCACCCGCGCGATCGTCAGGCTGAAGGCGTAGAGGGCGAAGAGGTGCGGGCGGGCGCCTTGCGGCGCGAACAGGGTCGCGAAGTAGCGGTCCGGGTCGCCGGCACGGACGAGGTCCTCGCAATGGCGGAAGGCGAAGGCGAGGCTGCCGAGCCCATCCTCTCGTGCGTCCGCCCGATCCGGCGCGTCGCTCACGCGACCGCGATCAGGGCCGCCGCCACCTTGCGGTTCTCCGCCACCAGGATGTTGTAGGTGCGCGCCGCCGCGCCGGTCTGCATCACGTCGAGACCGATCCGGTTGTCCTTGAGCCATGCCCGAAGATCGGGTGGCAGCGGCACGATGTCGAGGCCCGTGCCGACGAGCAGCAGCTCGATCTCCGCCGATTCGGCTTGAACCGGGCGCAACGCGGTGCGGTCGATCGCCCTCCCCTCCGTCACGGCCCAGGCGCGGACGCCCGAGGGCAGCGCCAGGATCGAGCCGCGGTGCGACATCTCGCCGAAGCGGAAGCCGCCCTTGCCGTAGGCGTCGATGAGGTGGCGGCCGGGCAGGAAACCCTGCTCGAAGCCGTCGAGCTCGGCCATCCTACTCCGCAGCCTGCGGTAGGCGCCCGCGGGCGGCCTGGGCCTTGGTGCCCGAGAGCATCAGACCAAGATAAATGAGACTGGGTGTGGAAACGAAGATGGCAGAGTAAGTGCAAATCACAACGCCACAGAGCATCACCACCGCGAACCCGCGGATCGCCTCGCCGCCGAACAGCACCAGCGCCAGCAGCGATAGGAAGGCCGAGACCGAGGTCATCACCGTGCGCGACATGGTCGAGTTGATCGACAGGTTGAGCAGCTCGTCGGTGGGAATGGTCTTGTACCGGCGCATCAGCTCGCGGGTCCGGTCGAACACCACCACGGTCTCGTTCAGCGAGTAGCCGACGATGGTGAGGATCGCCGCGATCGAGGTCATGTTGAACTCGATGCGGGTGATGATGAACACGCCCATGGTCAGCACGATGTCGTGCAGCGTGCCGATGATGGCGCCGAGCGCTAACTCGCGCTCGAAGCGGAACCACAGGTAGAGCAGCACCGCGACGACCGAGAGCACGACGCCGAGGGTGCCCGACTGCACCAGCTCGCCCGAGACGCGGGGGCCGACGGTCTCGGTGCGGCGGAACTCGTAATCCTTGTCGAAGGCGCCGTGCGCCTTGTTCATCACCGCGGTCTGGCCCTGCTCGCCGGGCTGCAGCGGCAGGCGGACCAACACGGTGCCCTGGTTGCCGAGCTCCTGTACCTCGGGCTCTCCGAAGCCGAAGCCGGCGGCCGTGTGGCGGATCTCGCCGACGTCGGCGGTGCCCGACTTCGCCTGCAGCTCGACCAGCGTGCCGCCCTTGAAGTCGATGCCGTAGTTCAGGCCGACGGTGAGGAACAGCACCACGGTCGCCACCGACAGGATCGCCGAGAGCGGGAAGCTCACGCGACGGAAGCGCATGAAGTCGAAGTGCGACTCATCGGGCCAAAGGCGAAGCAGGCGCATTTTCAAAGGACCTTACGGTCGGGAAGCGACGATCGGCTCCCCTGAACGGACGACGTGCGGAGCGGCGACGATCTCAGAACGGCAACGATCTCAGAACGGCAAGGCTTTCAGAACGGCAAGGCTTTCAGAACGGCAGGGCTTTGGGCCGGAACGACTTGTACCATACCGCGATCATCATCCGCGTCAGCGTCACCGCGGTGATGACGGTGGTGAGGATGCCGAGGATGAACACCACGGCAAAACCCTTCACCGGGCCGGAGCCGAGGAAGAACAGGATCAGCGCGGCGATCGCCATGGTCGAGTTCGAGTCGATGATGGTCGCGAACGCCCGGTCGAAGCCGGCCTGCAGCGCGGAGACGAGGGAGCGCCCGGCGCGATGCTCCTCGCGCATGCGCTCGTAGATCAGCACGTTGGAATCCACCGCCGTGCCGATAGTGAGCACGATGCCGGCGATGCCGGGCAGCGTCATGGTGGCCTCGAGCACCGACATCAGGCCGAGGATGAGCCCGACGTGGACGATGAGGGCGATGTTCGCGATGAAGCCGAAGGTGCCGTAGGTCAGGAACATGAAGGCGACGACGAGGAGCCCGGCGACGCCGGTGGCGATCTTGCCGGCGCGGATCGAGTCGCTGCCGAGACCCGGCCCGACGACCCGGCGCTCGACCACGGTGAACTTCGCCGGCAGCGCGCCGGCGCGCAGCAGGATCGACAGGTCGTTGGCCTGCTGCACCGAGAAGTTGCCGGTGATCTGGCCAGAGCCGCCGGTGATCGCGCTGCGGATCACCGGAGCCGAGACCACCTCGTTGTCGAGCACGATCGCCATGCGGCGGCCGACGTTCTCCGAGGTCGCCTGACCGAAGCGCTGGGCGCCCTTCAGGTTGAACTTGAAGCTTACCATCGGCTCGTGGGTCTGCTGGTCGAAGGCCGGCTGCGCGTCGGTGAGGTCGCCGCCGTCGGCCATGACGCGACGCTCCACCGCCACCTTGGCGCCGCGCTCGTCGCGCGAGGGCAGCATGTCCACGTCGCCGGCCGGGTTGTCGGAGATCATCCGGAACTCGAGCTTGGCGGTCTTGCCGAGCAGCGCCTCCAGGCGCTCCGGATCCTGCAGGCCGGGAACCTGGATCAGGATGCGGTCGGCGCCCTGCTGCTGGATCGAGGGCTCCAGTGTGCCGGTCGAGTCGAGGCGGCGGCGGATGACCTCGATGCCCTGGGTCACGGCGCGGCGGGTGCGCTCGTTGATGCCCGCATCGGTGAGGGCGAGGCGGATCAGGCCGTCGGGCTGCTCGTTGATGTCGAGGGTGCGGCCGCCGGTCTGGCCGACGAGCGGGTTCGAGATCGGCTGCGCCAGCTCCTGCAGCTTCGGCATCACCTTGGCACGCGCCGCCGCGTCGGCGATGCGGACCTGGACGCCGCGCTGGAGGATGCCGATGCCGCCATCCGCCCGCACGTTCTCGCGCTGAAGCACGCCGCGGACCTCGTCACGCAGTCCCTTGGCCTGGGAGGCGACGAGCTCGGTCTGGTCGACCTCCAGCAGCAGCTGCGAGCCGCCCTGCAGGTCGAGGCCGAGGACGATCGCACGGCTCGGCACGATCCAGGCCGGGAACCAGCTCGGCAGCGCGGCCATGAAGCCCTTGCGTTGGTCGGCCGAGAAGAAGCTCGGGACCGCGAGGCTTAGGCCGATCAGGATGGCGACGAGGGTCGCGATGATCTTGGTACGGGAAAAGCGCAACATCCGCCGACTCTGTTTTCTGCAGTCCTGCCGGGGACTTGCCGCGGCATCCTGATCCGGCGGGTCTGAAGCCTGTCCTGGTCGCGACGCGATCGGGAACGGCTCCGAGCTGTTGCCGTGCCGAGGTCTCCAACGCCGAACCGGGACTCGCTTCGGCGGAGAGCGCCCTAGGCGGCCTTGACCGGCCCGCCCTTGACGCGGACCTCGGAGATCATGGTGCGCACCACCTTGACCCGAACGTTCGGCGCGATCTCCACCTCGATCTCGGAGGCTTCGTCCATCACCTTCACGACCCGGCCGACGAGGCCGCCGTTGGTGACGATCGTGTCGTCGCGGCGGACGTTCTTGACCAGGGCCTGATGATCCTTGACCCGCCTTTGCTGCGGCCGCAGGATCAAGAAATACATGATCACGAAGATGAGGACGAAAGGAACCACCTGCAAGGCGATCTCGGCTCCGCCGGCAACGGTGCCGGCCCCTTGCGCGAAGGCGGGGGTGATCAAGCGCGTCTCCTCATGTGACATCAGGCCCGAGCGCGCCTGTCGAAAGCGTCGCCGGGCCTGTCTGAAAGCGCGCGGACTATAGCCAGGGGCGTCCCGAAAGCAACGCCGGGCGGCCCCCAGGTCTCAGATCGCGCTCAGATCGCGCGGATGATCAGCAGGATCGCCGCCACGAGAGTCACCAGCAGCGTGGCGATGATGCCGCCGCCGCGGCAGGCGAACTGGCGCGGCGAGTTCTCCGGCGCAAGCATGCCGACGGGATGCAGCAGGCGCGCGACGAGCAGGATCGTCAGCAGTGACACCACGATCCAGTGCCGGGTCCCGCCGGCCTCAAGCAGGGCGACGAGGCCCAGCGCCATCGGCACGTATTCGGAGAAGTTGCCGTGCGAGCGGATGCGCCGCTGCAGCGTGTCCTTGCCGCCGTCGCCCAGGAGGACGTTGCCTCTCACGCGCCCGCCCATCACCCAGGCGGAGAGGCCGATGAAGAGCAGGCCGAGCAGGCCGGCGAACAGGGCGGTGGTGGCTGGGAAGATCAAAGGTCGGCTCCGGTCGAGGTCGCGCCAACAACGCGGGTCGGCCCGCGACGTTGCAGCCGGCCACCTGGTTGCAGCAAGGACTTTGCGCGCGTAGGCCCGGGCGATCCGCGGCCCACCCGAACCCATTGGCCATGACACAAGCAACCACCCTGGACACGCTGCTCCCCCTGTTGGAGCGCATCGCGACCGCCCTCGAGCGAGCCGCCCCGCCCGCGCGGGTCGAGGCCGACATGAGCGCGGCCGACGCCTTCCTGTGGGGACCGGAGCGCCGTCTGATCCCGGTGCCGCGGGTGAATCGCGTCGAGATGGGGCTGCTCACCGGCATCGATCGGGCGCGCGACACGCTGGCCGAGAACACCGAGCGCTTCGCGCGCGGGCTGCCTGCCAACAACGCGCTGCTCTGGGGCGCCCGCGGCATGGGCAAGTCGTCGCTGGTCAAGGCGGTGCACGCCGAGATCAACGCCCGCCGCGCCGCAGGCGCTTTGCCGATGAAGCTCGTCGAGATCCACCGCGAGGATATCGAGGCGCTGCCCGACCTGATGGCGACTTTGCGCCCCGACCCGCATCGCTGGGTGGTGTTCTGCGACGACCTCTCGTTCGACGGCGACGACACCTCGTACAAGTCGCTCAAGACGGCGCTCGACGGCGGCATCGAGGGGCGGCCCGGCAACGTGCTGTTCTACGCCACCTCCAACCGGCGGCATCTGCTCGCCCGCGAGATGGTCGAAAACGAGCGCTCCACCGCGATCAACCCCGGCGAGGCGGTGGAGGAAAAGGTCTCGCTCTCGGACCGCTTCGGCCTCTGGCTCGGGTTCCACAAGTGCAGCCAGGACGAGTACCTGGCGATGATCCACGCCTACGCCGAGCGCTACGCGCTGCCGGTGGAACCCGACGCGCTGAGGGCCGAGGCGCTGGAATGGGCGACCACCCGCGGGTCGCGCTCCGGCCGCACGGCCTTCCAATTCATCCAGGACCTCGCCGGACGTCTCGGCCGCACCCTCGACTGAGCGCTATTCTTTTTCGCTTCGTCGCCGCAGGTGCTTGTCGTGCGTCGCCTGCGCCCGAGCTTGCATCCTCGATGCACTCCGCCTCCCGGCGGACGGCTGTTGGGGGATGGTCTGACGTCATGGGGTTGTTCGACATGTTCCGGGACGCGCTCGCTCGCGCCGAGGCACGCATTGATGCTATTGGCGGAGACGGGCTACCGATGGCCTTCGCCAAGATCCACCCCGGCGGCCTTCCGGCCTTCCTCGACAGGCTCCGCGAGGCCGGCCACGGCGCGGCGGTCTCCTCCTGGCTCGGATCGGGCGCCAACGTCGCCCTGCCCGCGGGCGCCTACGCCGCCTTGCTCTCGCCGGAGG
>NZ_VRUX01000243.1:0-6159 GCF_008039885.1 Methylobacterium sp. WL103 | reverse complement strand
GGCTTGCGCCCTGTCCCGGCACGGCGGCGCCGTGGGTGGCCTGGGCGTAGGCGATCATCCCGTCTTCGACGGCCGCATCGAGCGGGGTGTCGCCGGTGGCGACGCGCACGGACTTGCCGTTGACGACGAGCGAGCAGCGCGCGCTCATGGTCGTCTCCCGAATGTCATGAGGATGGCAGCGATCAGCGCGCGGACATCAGGAGGCGGTCGACCATCCCGGCCCAGCGCTCGCGGGTGGCGCGCGCTTCCGCGCCGATCGGCTCCGGCTCGACGTACTGTTCCATCCGGGCGCGAAGCGAGGCGGCCTCGGCCCGCTCGGCCATCAGGATCGCCTTCATCACGGCCATCTCGGCCTGGAGACGCTCGACGACGTCCTCCTCGACCTCGTCGTCGAAGTCCGCATCCTCGGCCTCGACGGCTTCGAGGGCGGCCTCGTCCGCGATCGTCTCGGAAAACGAAGCCTCGGCGCGCCGCTCGAACGCGGTCGGGGCGGCCATCGCCGCGGCCATGCGCGGCGGGTCGAGGCGGATCGGGCGCGCGATCAGCCGGCGCACCACATCGGATCCGCTCGTCTCGCGAAACCGCCTTGCCGCTTCGGCCATCACTGTTCTCCAGCACGCAGGGGGCACGCCGTGCGCCCCGCCATTTCTCCACACAACCTTGCGTCGGCATGGTTAAGGGAGGTTTAAATGGCATGCGGAACCGGTCACGTCGGCCGCCTTTCGACAGGCGCAAGCAGCGCCCATTTGGCGACCGAGACACGACGAGCGCCCGTCCCCGAGGAACCCGGGAGCGGACGCGCGTCTTCCTCGCGAATCGCTTCGAAGTCCGGCATCCGGCCCCTTCGAAGCGGCGGTCGCGCGGCGTCAGATCGCCGGCGACAGGCCCGTCGGGGCGGCGAGGCTGCGGCCGCGCGGATCGGGACCGAAATTGTTCGGGCCGACGGTGCCGCCGAGGAACCCGGTCTCGATGAAGTACCAGATGTTGGCCAGCGGCACGAGCGACAGCAGCACCCACACGCCGGGCTTGTTGCGGTCGTGGTAGCGCTTGATCCCGAGGCAGACCGACGACCAGACGATGAAGACCGTGGTGAGCAGGTTCAGGACCAAGAACGGGACCGCGTTGGCGCCGTTGACCGAGAAGCCTTCGCCCGCGCCGGCCTCGTTCGGGATCGCCTGAGCCAAGGCGTAGTTCAACGCCGCCGCGACGAGCATGGCACCGAAGACCGAGACGATGACGCCCTTCCAGAAGGTCCCGCGGCCGATCCGGCCTTCGGCGGAGAAGAGTAGTTTTTTCATGATGTTCGCAGCCCTGTCGGCAACCCGGCCACGCATGGTGCTGGGGGATCGGCCGGTGGTCGAGCGTTAGGGCGCGGCGCCGACGCGTTCAACGCGAACCGCAGCCTTGGGACGGGTGGGCAAGAGATCGGGACGCCACGACAAGCGCCCTGTGGATCGAATTTAGATCAGGCCGCTTCCGGTGCCGCGCCAACGAGCTGGCGGGCCTGGAGCATCGTCATCGGCTCGCCGAAGGCGTAGCCCTGGGCGTAGTCGCAGCCGAGTTCGGCCAGCGCCTGGGCGTCGGCTTCCGACTCGGCACCCTCGGCAACGATGGCGAGGTTCAGCTCATTGGCCATCCGCACGATCGAGCGCAGGATCGCGGTCTTGCCCGACGCCATCTGGCGCACGAAGGATTGGTCGATCTTGATCGTGTCGAACGGGAAGCGCTGGAGATAGGACAGCGCCGAGTAGCCGGTGCCGAAGTCGTCGAGGGAGAGGCCTGCGCCGAGGTCGTGGATGCGGGTCAGCATCTGGGCGGCGTATTCCGGGTTCTCCA
The DNA here is from genome assembly GCF_008039885.1 of Methylobacterium sp. WL103. Taxonomy (NCBI): domain Bacteria; kingdom Pseudomonadati; phylum Pseudomonadota; class Alphaproteobacteria; order Hyphomicrobiales; family Methylobacteriaceae; genus Methylobacterium; species Methylobacterium sp. WL103. The sequence goes on along the minus strand of NZ_VRUX01000243.1, from coordinate 4,323 downwards.
TCACCAGGCTCTCGGTGAGCTCGAGCTTCAGCGAGCCCGGGATCACGCCCGAGCGGGCCAACACCGTCTTCACGTCGTGCAGCAGGTCGTGCCGTAGGAGCTGGCGCGAGGAGACGTTGACCGAGGCGAAGATCGGCGGGTCGACCTCGAGCGAGCGCTGCCAGGCCGCGAGTTCGAGCGCGGTGCGTTCCAGGGCGAAGATGCCGAGGTTCACGACGAAGCCGCTCTCCTCCGCCACCGGCATGAAGGTGGCCGGCGGGATGCGGCCGAGCTTCGGGTGGTCCCAGCGCAGGATAGCCTCGAAACCCGCCACCGTGCGGTCCTCAAGGCGGACCACCGGCTGGAACAGCACCTTCATCTCGTTGCGTTCCAGCGAACGGCGCAGGTCGCTCTCCAGCATCAGCCGGTCCGAGCGCTCGGCGCGCATGTCGGCGCGGAACACGTCGATGCGGTCGCCGCCGCCGCGCTTGGCCTGGACCATCGCCGTCTCGGCGTTCTTGAACACCTCGTCGCGCTTCAGGCTGGCGCCGGTCTCGTGCAGTGCCAGGCCGATCGAGACGGTGAGGAAGATCTCGCGGTCGGCATAGGTGATCGGCGTCGCGATGGCGCGGCGGATCATCTCGGCGAAGGCCAGGATGCGGTCGGATTCGCGCTCCGACAGGAGGATGACCGCGAACTCGTCGCCGGCCACCCGCGCCAGCGTGTCCTGCGGCCGCAGCAGGCGCCCGAGCCGGCGGGACAGGGTGAGCAGGATCGAATCGCCGGCCGAGAGGCCGATCGCGTCGTTGATGCCCTTGAACCGGTCGATGTCGAGGACGATCACCGTCGGCTTCAGGCGCGGGTCCTGGCTCGCGAAGGCGAGCGCCGCGTCGAGCCGGTCGCCGAACAGCTCGCGATTGGGCAGGCCGGTCAGGCTGTCGTGCACGGCGTCGTGCAGCAGGCGCTCCTCGGCGGTCTTGATCTCGGTGACGTCGGCGATGGTGCCGACGATGCGGATGACCTCACCGTCGTTGCCGATCACCGGGCGCGCCTTGAGGCGATACCAGTAATAGGCCCCGCCGGTGGTGCGCAGGCGGAAGTCGTGCACGATGCGACCGCGGCGCTCCTCGATCATGGTGTCGAGGGTCGCCGAGTAGCGCTCGATGTCGAACGGGTGGAGCAGCCCGAGCCAGTTCGCCGCCGGGCCTTCGAGCGCCCCACGCTTGAGGCCGAGCTGGACCTCGATCTCCTGGCCGGCGAAGACGCGGTCGCCCGGCACGTCCCAGTCGAACACCACGTCGCCGGCGCCGGTGAGCGCCAGCGCCCGCCGCTCGGTGTCGGAGACCAGGGCGTGGGTGAGACCGCCGCCGGCGAAGGCGTGCTGCATCACCGTGAAGCCGATCAGCATGACGATCAGCACCAGGCCGCCGATCAGCGCGGGCTGGGTCAGCTCGCTGCCGATCTGTCCGGTCACCGCGAAGCCCGCGGCGGTGACCCAGACCACCAGAAGCGTCCAGGTCGGGACGAGCAGGATGGCGCGGTCGTAGCCGTTGTGGGCGGCAAGGTACGCGATCAGCAGCAGCCCGACGCCGGCCACCGCCGCGATCGAGATGCGCGCCACGCCCGCCGCCACCGGCGGATCGAACAGGGCCAGCCCGACGAGGCCGGCGAGGAAGGTCAGCCAGAAGAACGCCACGTGGCTGTAGCGCACGTGCCAACGCGAAAGGTTGAGGTAAGCGAACAGGAACACCAGCAGGGTCGCCGCCAGCACCGCCTCGGCGGAGGCGCGGTAGACCCGCTCGGCCAGCTCGGTGACCGGAAAGACCCGCTGCAGGAAGCCGAAGTCGATGCAGGCGTAGGCCAGCACCGACCACGCCAGGGCGGCGGCCGCGGGGAAGATGATCGCGCCCTTGACCACGAAGACGATCGTCAGGAACAGCGCCAGCAAGCCGCTGATGCCGATGATGATTCCCTTGTACAGCGTCAGCCCGGCAGCCTTCTTGCGGTAGGCGTCCTGATCCCAGAGGTGCACCTGCGGGATGTTGGGGCCGCGCAGCTCGGCGACGTAGGTGATCGTCGTGCCGGGATCGAGGGTGATGACGAACTCGTCCGCCTCGGGGTTCTCGTTGCGCTCGGGCCGGATGCCCTGGCTCGCGGTGATCGCGGCGATGCGCGAGCCGCCGAGATCGGGCCAGACCACGCCGGAATCGACCAGCCGGAAGTGCGGCGCCACGAGGATGCGCTCGATCTGCTCGTCGGTGTCGTTGGTGAGCGCGAACACCATCCAGTCGGGCCGCGCGCCGGCATCGCGCGCCTTCACGACGATGCGGCGGACGATGCCGTCCTTGCCGGGCGCCGTGGAGATCTGGATCAGGTCGCCGTCCGAGCGGTAACGCTCGATCGCCGTGGTCAGGTCGATGACCGGCGCGTCGAGGGTGACCCGCACCGCCTCGACGGCCCGCGCGGAACCGCTGAACAGAAGGCCGCCGAGGAGTGCGAGGGAGAGGGCGAGGATGCGCAACGGGCGAGTGTTCCGGCCGGGTACGGCGGCGAGTACGGCTCAGGTTCCGCGCAGTGGTAGAGGCGGGATTAACCGTGAGCAAGGCGGCTGAGGCCCGGCGGCCGGCGTCACCCACCGCTGGTATGCACGATCGTCCGGGCCGCAGATCGCCCGCTTTTGCGGCTAAAACAAGTTTCGGGACGCTCCTGAGGGGGGCGTCCCCGGCCGCGTTCAGGCGGCGCGTAAAGCCGCGGTGATCCGGTCGAGGGACGGCAGCTTCTTGATCGGGCCGATGGCGGCGAGCGTCGGCGCGCCCGCGAGGACCGCTCGGCCCGCCGCGCGCACGTGGTCCACCGTCACGGCGTCGACCTTGGCGATCACTTCGTCCGCCGGGATCACCCGGCCCCAGGCGAGGATCTGGCGGGCGTTGCGCTCGATCCGGCCGCCCGGCGTCTCCAGCGCGGAGAGCAGCGAGACCTTCAGCTGCGCCTTGGCCCGGGCGATCTCGACGGTGTCGAGGTCGCGGGCGGCCCGCGCGGTCGCCTCCAGCGTCACCTCGACGAGCTCGGGCAGATCCGCGCCGGAGGTCGCCGCGCCGATGCCGAACAGGCCGCAATCGGAGAACGGCCAGTGGAAGGCCTGGATCTCGTAGGCGAGGCCGCGGGTCTCGCGCACCTCCTGCCACAGCCGCGAAGTCAGCCCGCCGCCGAGCACCTGCGAGAACATGTGAAGGGCGTAGTAGGCCTCGTCGCGGAACGACAGGCCGGGCAGGCCGATCACGAGGTTGGCCTGCTCGAGCTTCTTCGGCATGCGCCGCTCGCCGCCGCCGTAGGTTCCCGGGATCGCCTCGGGCGCCGCCGCCTTCGCCATGGCGCCGAAATGGCGCTCGGCCGACGCCACGAAAGCCTCGTGCTCGACGGCGCCGGCGGCTGCCACCACGAAGCGGTCGGGGGTATATTCGCGGGCGAGGTAGGCGCGGATGCCAGCCTCGTCGAAGCTCTTGATCGTCTCGGGCCGGCCGATGATCGGGCGGCCGATCGGCTGGTCGGGGAACGCGGCCTCGGTGAAGGCGTCGTAGACCACGTCGTCCGGCGTATCCTCGATCCCGGCATGCTCCTGGAGGATCACGCCCTTCTCGCGGGAGAGTTCGCCCGCGTCGAACACGGAATCGGTCAGGATGTCGCCGAGCACGTCGAGGGCGGTGCCGACATCCTCACCGAGCACCCGCGCCGTGTAGCTCGTGCCCTCGGCCGAGGTCGCGGCGTTGATCTCGCCGCCGAGGTTTTCGATGTCTTCGGCGATGGCGCGGGCCGAGCGCGTGCGCGTGCCCTTGAACGCCATGTGCTCGATGAGGTGGCTCAGGCCGCTCTCGTCGGCGCGCTCATGGCGCGATCCGGCGCCGACCCAGACCCCGAGCGTGGCGGTGGCGACGCCGGGCATCGCCTCCGTCGCGACGGTGACGCCGTTGTCCAAGGTGGTGATGCGCAGGCCCGGCGAGGCGGCGTGGGTGGCAAAGTGCTGGTTCATCGTTGTTGCCCTCGACGCCGACGCCTCAAGGGCGTTCCGGCGCACCGGCGCCGACGCGCATTCGCGCTGGCCGACGGTTTCCCGTCGGAGTGGCCGGTCGAATCCTGCCCGTCGTTCATGTGCCCCTCGTGATGCGCGCGCGATCCCGGATCAGGGCCTCGACCTCGGCCTGGTCGTTGCCCACTCGTGTCATGCGCTCCGGCCGGTCCATCAGGTCGGCGAGGTGCGGGGGGAGGGCGGGGCGCAGGCCCCCGGAGGCGCGGCTCACCGCGTCGGGGAACTTCGCGGCATGCGCCGTGTCCGAGCCCGACGTGATG
>NZ_VRUX01000242.1:0-6180 GCF_008039885.1 Methylobacterium sp. WL103 | reverse complement strand
GCCGGGACCGCGGCGGCCGCCTGGCGCAGCGATGCGGAGATCCTGCTCGGCCTCCGCCCAGCGCAGGGCGTTCCCACCACGGAACGGATGACGCGCCATCGCCGGCGTTTGACGGAGGCCTTCGACGCCGCCGTGGCCCTGGCCGCCGAGGACGCGCAGGCCGGGATCGCGGCGACCCATCGCGCCACGGTGTGGACGATCTGGGCGATGCTCGGGCTCGTCGGCGTCCTCACCCTGGTCGGGGTGACGACGGCCTGGTGGCTCGCCCGGAGCCTGTCGCAGCCCCTGATCCGGCTGACGGCCGACACGGACCGCCTCGCGCGGGGCGACACGAACGTGAAGCTGCTGGCGGCCGCCCGCCGGGACGAGATCGGCGACATCGCCCGGGCGGTGGTGAAGATCCGCGACATGTCGCTGGAGGACGCGGCCCGGCAGCTCGAGACCACCGCGGCGGAACGCCTGCGCGAAGAGGCTGCGCGGCGCGCCATGCTCCACGAGCTCGCCGACGGGTTCGAGCGGACCGTCGGGAACATCGTCGCCCGAGTCTCCGATACCGTGGACGGGCTGCAGGCCTCCTCCGATACGATGCGCGCGGAAGTGGAGGGAACCGCCCTGTGCTCGACCCGCGCTGCGGGCGCGGCCCGCGACACCGGCGGCAACGTGGACGCCGCGGTGAACGCGGCCGGCACGATCGGCGCGACGATGGGCGAGATCGGCCGGCAGGTCGATCAGGCGACGGCGATGTCGGCCACCGCCGTGCAGGCCGCATCCCGCACCGAATCCACCATGGCGGCGCTCGACCGCGCGGCGAACCGGATCGGCGACGTGATCGGCCTCGTCTCGACCATCGCGCGGCAGACGAACCTGCTGGCGCTCAACGCCACCATCGAGGCCGCCCGCGCAGGCGAGGCCGGCCGCGGCTTCGCCGTCGTGGCCGCGGAGGTCAAGGAACTCGCATCCCAGACCTCCAACGCCACGGCCGAGATCGACCGGCAGGTCGCCGCGATCCAGGCGGCGACCGGAGACGCCGCCGGGGCGATCCAGGACATCGCCGCCCAAATCCAGGCCATGAACGGCGTGGCGACGAGCATCGCCCACGCCGTGCAGGAGCAGAGTGCCGCCACGCAGGCGATCGTGCGCAGCATGGCCGAAGCCTCGGCCGGCACCGACCAGGTGACGAACGACATCGCCGAGGTCGTCCACTCGGCGGACGGCGCGGGACAGGCGGCGCAATCGGTCGCGGCCGCGGCCGACGCGCTCGCCGGCCAATCCGGCATGCTGCGCGCGGAAGTCCGCCAGTTTCTCGCCGACGTGCGCGCCGCCTGAATCGAGAACGGCGATGTGCTTGCGCGCATCGCCGTTCTCGACCGGTCGCATGCCGGGCATCGAAATGATGCGGCACCGGGCCACCCCGCCGTCGTCGCGGGGCGCCCGATGTGCCTGGAGACGCCTCAGCCGGCCATCGCCGCCTTGAGGTTCTCGTCGACCTTGTCGAGGAAGCCGGTGGTGGAGAGCCACTTCTGCTCCGGCCCGACCAGGAGGGCGAGGTCCTTGGTCATGAAGCCGGCCTCGACGGTGTCGACGCAGACGGTCTCGATCGTCGTGGCGAACTTCGCAAGCTCCGCGTTGCCGTCGAGCTTGGCCCGGTGGGCGAGGCCGCGGGTCCAGGCGAAGATCGAGGCGATCGAGTTGGTCGAGGTCTCCTTGCCCTTCTGGTGCTCGCGGTAGTGGCGCGTCACCGTGCCGTGGGCGGCCTCGGCCTCGACGGTCTGGCCGTCCGGGGTCATCAGCACCGAGGTCATCAGGCCGAGCGAGCCGAAGCCCTGCGCCGCCGTGTCCGACTGCACGTCGCCGTCGTAGTTCTTGCAGGCCCAGACGTAGCCGCCCGACCACTTGAGGCACGAGGCGACCATGTCGTCGATCAGGCGGTGCTCGTAGGTGATGCCGAGCGCCTGGAACTTGCCCTTGAACTCGGCGTCGAAAACCTCCTGGAACAGATCCTTGAAGCGCCCGTCATAGGCCTTGAGGATGGTGTTCTTGGTGGAGAGATAAACTGGGTACTTGCGCGCCAGCCCGTAGTTCAGCGAGGCGCGGGCGAAGTCGCGGATCGACTCGTCGAGGTTGTACATCGACATCGCGACGCCGGCCGCGGGGAACTTGAACACTTCCTTCTCGATGACGGTGCCGTCGTCGCCCTCGAACTTGATGGTCAGGCGGCCCTTGCCCGGCACCTTGAAGTCGGTGGCGCGGTACTGGTCGCCGTAGGCGTGGCGGCCGATGACGAAGGGCTGCGTCCAGCCCGGCACGAGGCGGGGCACGTTCTTGCAGATGATCGGCTCGCGGAAGATCACGCCGCCGAGGATGTTGCGGATCGTGCCGTTGGGCGAGCGCCACATCTCCTTGAGCTTGAACTCCTCGACGCGCTGCTCGTCGGGGGTGATCGTGGCGCACTTCACGCCGACGCCGTGGCGCTTGATCGCCTCGGCCGCGTCGACCGTGACCTTGTCGTTCGTGGCGTCGCGATGCTCGACGCCGAGGTCGTAATAGTCGAGGTCCAGGTCGAGATAGGGGTGGATCAGCTTGTTCTTGATCTCGGACCAGATGATTCGGGTCATCTCGTCGCCGTCGAGCTCGACGACGGGCTTCGCCACCTTGATCTTGTCCATGAGCCACTGCCTTCCGTAGAAATCCGGGCGGCCCCCATGCAAATGCCGTGCGGCCGCGGGGCGGGTCATAGCGCGGGCCTTTCCCGGACGAAAGCCGGGGGCGCGGACAGGCCGCCGGGGCTGTCATGCGCGCCGGGCCGTGCGGCGTGAGGGGTGGACATCCGGCGCTCCGGCTGAAATCAGCGCGCATCCATCGAGCGTCAGGAGCAACCATGAGCGAGCGCATCATCCTGCGGGCCGGCGAGGCGCTGGTCGCCGGCGGGCCCCCGAACACGGCTGCCGAGCCCGAAGTGATCATCGGCGAGCTCGACGGGCCGGTGGGCACCGCGCTCGCCACGCTGACCGGCGACCAGGTCGTCGGCCATTCCCGCGTCTTCGCCCTGCTGAACACCGACATCATGGTGCGCCCGGTGACGCTGTGCGTCTCCAAGGTCAGCGTCACGGAATCGAAGTACACCTCGATCCTGATGGGCACGGTGCAGTTCGCCATCGCCAACGGCGTGCTCGACGCGGTGCGCGCCGGCTACATCCCCAAGGACAAGGCCAACGACCTCGGCATCATCTGCTCGGTCTGGCTCAGCCCGGGCGTGATCGAGGCCGAGACCGTCGACCACAAGGCGCTGTTCGACATCCAGCGTCGCGGGATGACGGAAGCGATCCGCAAGGCGATGACCAACGAGCCCTCGATCGACTGGCTCCTCGAGAACCAGGAGAAGATCGTGCACAAGTATTATCAGATGGGTCTCGACGGGAAGATCTGAGCGCCGCGAACGAGGGCCTCCGTCCACTCGGAAGCCCTTCCGCACGGCGGACGTCCGTGCGAGAGGCCCGCGCATGAGCGTCCCCGTGGTCATCCTCGTCGAACCGCAGTTGGCCGAGAACATCGGCATGACCGCCCGCGCGATGGCGAATTTCGGGCTGTCGGAGATGCGGCTCGTCGCGCCGCGGAACGGCCGGCCGAAGAAGGGCATGCGCGAGGCCGCCTCCGGTGCGACGCACGTGCTCGACGCGGCAAAGGTCTACGCGACGCTTCCCGAGGCCGTCGCCGACCTGAACGTCCTGTTCGCGACGACCGCGCGGGAGCGCGGGCAGATGAAGCGCGTCCTGCTGCCCGACGTCGCCATGGCGGAGGCGAACGTGCGAATCGCGAATTCCGAAAAGGTGGGCGTGATGTTCGGGCGCGAGCGCATCGGGCTCCTGAACGACGAGGTCTCGCTGGCCGACGCCATCGTCACCTTCCCCGTGAGCGAGGAATTTCCCTCGCTCAACCTCGCGCAGGCGGTTCTGCTGGTGGGATACGAGTGGCGCCGCGCGGCGGGCCTGGCCCAGGCCCCCTTCACCGGCGAGATTCGCGCGCCGCAGGCGACCCGCGAGGCGCTGCTCTCGCTGTTCGAGACCCTGGAGGCGACGCTTGCCCGCGCCGGCTTCTATCCGCCGGAAAAGCGCGAGAGCATCGCCCGCAACATGCGCGACCGGCTCCACCGCATGAGCCTGACCGAGCAGGACGTGCGCACCTTTCGCGGTGCGCTGAAGGCGCTGGAACGCGGAGCCCGGCGCCGGCCGGACGGGGCTGCCTAGTGGTGAAAACCTGACGGATGGAACCCACCCCGAACGTCTGCGATGGGTGGGTTTCTGCCCGTCCGCTTTGCGCCAAAGTTCGAGGTAAGCTGCCGAGCGAACCGTTCGGAGGGATCATGAAAACCGACTGGAGTTTGATCCGTGAAATGATGAGCGCAGCCATCGATACATGCGAACGGATCGAGGCTTGCGGCTACTCCGAAAATGATCGAGACGCGAGCGCTGTCCTGGCCGGGCAAGATGTGAGCGTCTATGAAATGCTCGTCAGCGCGTGGACTTATCCCGAAAACATTCGGTATAAAATCATCCGCTCACGCCATGACAATCAGAACGATCTTCCGTACGTCCCAGAGGCGGCACGTATCTTGATCGCGATGGCGCAAGCCAGCGCTGAACTCATCGATGCTAATGTTTCTGCCACAACAGAAGCGGATGTTCGCAGGATGATTGATTGGTTTCAAAACAAAGCTGCGCTAAAAGTTGAAGAAGCGATCTTCAACAAGCGAGTGATTTGACGTTTCGATGTACGCTTCTGGATAGTTTCTGAGCGGTGAAATTTGGCTGCCATGGGTCGGGAGCGGACCCAAAGCATGGGTTCCATCCGTCAGATTTCGACCACTAGAGCCTTTTCCAGCACGGTCGATCCCGGCTCGCGTCGAGGCGATGCGACCCCACGACGAGATGGAGCGTTTTCCGTGATCCGCAGATCAGGGATGACGCCCTAGCCGCGATCGGCGGGCTTGCGCGCCGTCGCGGCGCGGGTCGATTGCGCGGCGAGGCTGCGCAACGAGGCGAGGTTGGCGGCGACCTCCGCCGGCGGCAGGTCGCGCCGCAGGATCGCCTCGGCCTCGTCGAAGCGGCCCTTCAGGCCGAGCACCAGCGCGAGGTTGCCGCGCACCCGTGCATCCGCGCCAGGCCGCGAGACCGCGACGCGCATCGTCTCCTCCGCCCGGTCGAGCTGGCGCGCCAGGGCGTAGGACAGGCCGAGATTGGACAGCACCGAGGGCTCGTCCGGCCGGATTTTCAGAGCGGCGTCGTAGAAACCCTGCGCGCGGGCGTGGTCGCCGAGCTGGTCGGCGACGGAGCCCTGCGCCGACAGGATGCGCCAATCCGGCTGGGCCGGGGAATGGGCGTTCTGCAGCACCTCCTGCGCCTCCTGCAGCCGCCCGACCTCCACCAGGGACTTGCCGTAGGCGCCGAGCACCGCCGTGTTGCGCGGGTTGCGAAGCGCCGCCTGCTGCAGCACCGCGCTCGCCTGGGCGCGCTGGTCGCTGGCCCGTAGCGCCTGCGCGTAGCGCATCGCGGTGCCGAGGTCGTTGGGGTTGGCCGCATAGGATTCCGCGAGCGCCTCGGTCTGCCCGGCCGAGGGGCGCGCGCCGTTGATCGAGCCGGTGGTCTCCGGCGAGCGCGGCTGGCAGCCCGCGGCCACGAGGGTGACCAGGCAGGCGGCGATCAGCCGGGGTGCCGAGTTCCGTGCGAACGTGGCCGCAACCGGCCGGGAGGCCGCGATCATAGGATGCTCCGTCGAGGTCGGGCGGGTTCTTCCCGCACCCGACGGGACGGTGGTAGAGCGTTAACCCTAACCCAGGGTTAAACGCCCCGGCCAGCCAGGACCACATGACCGACACCGCACCGTCCATCCCTCCGTTGTTGCCGGCCGGTACTCCCGGCATCCCGGTCACGCTCGTCGCCAAGGCCGGCTGGTCGGCGACCGAGGCGGGGCTGGCGGCGTCGCAGAGGACCTATGCGGCGGCGACCGGCTTCACCGCGAAAGCCGGCCAGCTCGCGCTTCTGCCGGCCGCCGACGGTAGCATCGCCCGCGTCCTGTTCGGCCTCGGCGCGACGGACGAGGCCGGCCACGACCGGCTGTCGGCCGGCAAGCTCCCCGGCCTGCTCCCGCCCGGCGCCTACGCGCTGGCGCAGGTCGCGGGCGATG
>NZ_VRUX01000241.1:0-6205 GCF_008039885.1 Methylobacterium sp. WL103 | reverse complement strand
GCGCAGGCGTTCGGCGACCTCGCGCGCGACCGCCTCGCCGGTGTCGACCAGCACCACGGCGAACTCCTCGCCGCCCATGCGCCCGAAAAGGTCGATCCCGCGCAGGTTCGCGCGGCAGGCCTCGGCGAAGGCGACGAGGGCGGCGTCGCCCGCCGCATGTCCGTAGCGGTCGTTGATGGCCTTGAAGCGGTCGAGGTCGAGCATCAGCACGCAGGCGGTGCCGCCGGAATCCTGGCTCCCCCGCCACGCGCGCTCGCCGAGGGTGAGGAAGCAGCGGCGGGTCATCGCGCCGGTGAGGGCGTCGGTGTCGGCCAGCCGCCGCAGCTCGGATTCGAGGCGCCGGCGATGGTCGATCTCGCTCGACAGGGCTTCGTTGAGGCTCTGGAGGTCGCGCTGCTGCTCCGCCAGGCGGGCGTTGGCCTGCTGCAGGTCGCGCTGCATGCGGTCGCTGAGCCGGACGAGGCGGCGCTGCTCGCGGGTGCCGCGGCGATAGGCGCCGGCGAGCTCCTTCACGCCGCCGGCCATCTCGGCCAGGCGGGTCTGCATCGCGTCCGCCCGCGCGATCACCGCCTCCTCGTTGTCGAAGAGGCTGAACGCGTCCTCGGCCGGGACCGGGGCCGCCGCGAAGGCGCTGCGCGCGCCGGTCATGCGACGACGTCCTTCACCATTTCGAAGCGGGCGTGGTCGAAGTCGGCGGCGAAGTCCTCGCCGGCCTCCTCGATCGTGTCGTCGCCCTCGGCGAAGTGCCAGCGGATCGTGACCGGACGCCCTTCGGCGGCCGCGTCTTCCAGGGGCATGAACAGGTTCATCAAGGCCTTCGCGCTCGACGAATTGAAGTAGGCGAGCGAGAGGTCGAAGCTGATCGGCTCCGGGCTCGGCGTCTCGAGGTAGCCGCGCAGGGATTGCAGCAGCGGGCCGAAGAACGCGGCCGCGTCCTCGGGGTAGGACTCGCCGCGCATGGCGAGGCGGCCGCCGTCGAAGTCGAAGTCGACCTCCGGCGAGCGGTCCGTCGGCGGGATCTGTATGCGGGTCATGGCGCCGGCGTCCTCAGATGTACGCCTTGAGGCAGAACAGGCTTCGGTCATCGCCGATCTCCTGGAAATCGTACTCGACGGGCGCGCTCGATCGCCGGGCGATCTCGATCAGGCCGATGCTGCCGCCCAGGCTCCCCTCGTCGGGGGCCTGGCGGAGCTTGTCGCGGTAGAAGCGCTTCAGCTCGTCGGCCGACAGCCCGACGATGTGGTCCAAGCGCTCGCGCAGGCGCGGCACGTCGCCCCGGCCGACCTCGTTGCCGCAGACGACGAAGAAGCGCCCGCCCTCCGAGCCGACCACGATGATGCCGCCGCTGACGCGGGGCTGCTCGGCCTCGGTCGCCGACGCGACCCGGTCGGCGGAGTAGCGGATCACGTTCTGCGCCTGCTCGACGAAGATCGAGAACACGCGCTTGGCCACCGAGGCGTCGGTCTCCTCCTGGCGCATGCGCAGCTTCAGCACCTCGCCCAGCGAGAACATCACGTTCTCCGACAGGTCGCCCCCGAAGGAGAGGATCACGCCGTTGCGCTTGGCGGCGTCGTGGAACGCCATGAAATCCTGCGCGAGCAAAGCATCCTCCCGGTCGAAGGCGGACCGCGCACGACGAGCCAACGATCCGCCGTCGAAACCCTTGGGCAGAAATCGTGAATAGCCAGTTAAAGTATTCATTATGCGACTATGGCAACAATCGCTCGTTGTAGATATTGCGCCGCCTGAAGCCTGACTCTATCGGCGGATGCGTAGCAAGCCTTTGCGTAGATGCTCGATCACTGTGCATCTATTGCCTCTTGTGAAGGCATCATGCCGTCCGGACCGGAGGCGCCTTGCTCAGCCCGGAGGCGCCTTGCTCAGCCCGGAGGCAGGCAGGTCGTGGGCACGGGCGCGGCGAGACCTTGCCCCCTCGCGCCGCGCGGGCGTACACGGCGGTGACGGGCCCGCGGGCCTAGGAGGCAACACGATGAGCGACCGGCTGCCCGGCTTCAACACCCTGGCGATCCACGCTGGCGCGAGCCCCGACGCGGCCACGGGCGCGCGGGCGACGCCGATCTACCAGACCACGAGCTTCGTGTTCGACGACGTCGACCACGCCGCCTCGCTGTTCGGGCTCCAGGCCTTCGGCAACATCTACTCGCGCATCACCAACCCGACGAACGCCGTGCTGGAGGAGCGCATCGCGGCGCTGGAAGGCGGCACCGCGGCGGTCGCCGTGTCCTCGGGCCACGCGGCCGAGTTCCTGACCATGCACGCGCTGATGCAGCCGGGCGACGAATTCATTGCGGCCAACAAGCTCTACGGCGGCTCGATCAACCAGTTCAACCACAGCTACAAGAACTTCGGCTGGAGCGTGGTCTGGGCCGACACCGACGACCCGTCCTCGTTCGAGCGCGCGATCACGCCGCGCACCAAGGCGATCTTCTGCGAGTCCATCGCCAACCCGGGCGGCGTCATCACCGACATCGCCGCTCTGTCGGAGATCGCCAAGCGGCACAACATCCCGCTCATCGTCGACAACACCATGGCGACGCCGTACCTGATCCGGCCGTTCGAGCACGGCGCCGACATCGTCGTGCACTCGGCGACGAAGTTCCTCGGCGGCCACGGCAACTCGATCGGCGGCCTCGTGGTCGACGGCGGCAGCTTCCAATGGGCTGGCGACGCGCGCTACCCGATGATGAGCGAGCCGCGGCCGGAATATGCCGGCATGGTGCTGGCCGAGACCTTCGGCAACTTCGGCTTCGCCATCGCCATCCGGGTGCTCGGCCTGCGCGACCTCGGCCCGGCGCTGTCGCCGTTCAACGCCTTCCTGATCCTCAACGGCATCGAGACCCTGCCGCTCAGGATGCAGCGCCATTGCGACAACGCGCTGGCCGTGGCGACGCACCTGGCGAGCCACCCGGCGGTGTCGTGGGTGAGCTATCCGGGGCTCGAGGCCGACCGCTACCATGAGCTCGCCAAGCGCTACACGCCGCACGGCTTCGGCTCGGTCTTCACCATCGGCCTGAAGGGCGGCTACGACGCGGGCGTCAAGCTCGTGGGCGGCCTGCAGCTGTTCTCCCACGTGGCCAACATCGGCGACACGCGCTCGCTGGTGATCCACCCGGCCTCGACCACGCACCGCCAGCTCACCGACGCGCAGAAGACCGCGGCCGGCGCAGGGCCGGAGGTGGTCCGCCTCTCGATCGGCCTCGAAGACCCGGCCGACCTGATCGACGACCTCGACGGCGCGCTCACCGCGTAGCCGTCCTTTACGCGGGCACGCGGCGCGCGAAAAAACGCCGTTCGGAGGACCGCCGGCCCGCCCCGCCTCCGTGCGGGGCGGGCCGATTCGTGCCTGCCGCCCGGGGACCCGAGCGGGAGAGGGTGCGGCGGCGATCGGGCCTTATCCAGGAACAAGGTCGGCGCTGGTCGGTAGCACCAGGGCGTCCCGGCTCTCCGGCGATAAGGATCCCCACCCATGTTCATGCGCATCGACAAGCTGCAGGCCGAGCTCCCGCAGCCGAAGCGACCCGATCCGAACGCCGCGGCCGCCCTGCAGGAACTGCTCGGCGGCAAGTACGGCGAGATGTCGACGCTGGGGAACTACATGTTCCAAAGCTTCAACTTCCGCAACAAGAGCAAGCTGCGGCCGTTCTATAGCCTGGTGTCGAGCATCTTCGCCGAGGAACTCGGCCACGTCGAGCTGGTCTCGACCGGCGTGTCGATGCTGAACAACGGCCCCGGCGACGACACCGAGAACGTCGACATCTCCAAGGCGCCGTTCCACGACATGCAGGACATCCGGCTCGCCGGCAGCTTCCTGTCGAACGGCGGCGGCTCCATGCCGATGAACGCGAACGCCGCGTCGTGGAACATGGACATGGTTACGACGACCGGGAACCTGATCATCGACCTGCTGCACAACTTCCACCTGGAATGCGGCGCCCGCATCCACAAGTTGCGCGTCTACGAGACCCTGAAGGACCCGACCGGCCGCGAGGTCTGCGGCTACCTGCTGGTGCGCGGCTCGGTCCACGCCCACGCCTACGCGCTGGCGCTGAAGAAGATCACCGGCGTCGAGATCGAGAAGATGCTGCCGACGCCGAACATCGATCTCAGCCGCGTGCCCGAATGCCAGAAGTACCTGCAGGAGGGCAGCCACCGCCGGCTCTACACCTTCAGCCCGAAGGACTACGCGGAAGCCGCCGGCGTCTGGTCGAACGACGAGGTCGCGCTGCCGGGCGATCCGCCCGGCCAGCTCGAGATCGTCGACGGCCACCCCGAAGGCGGCAAGATCCCGGAGCTCGACGGCAATTACGGCGCCTTCGCCCCCGACTACGCGCCGGAGGAGATCTTCGAGATCGCGAGCAAGCTCTACAAGAAGAGCCGCTGATCCTCGCTTAAGACGACGAGGCCGGCGTCCCGAAGGGGGCGCCGGCCTTTTTCGTGGGCTCCGCCGGCGGTCCCGTCGGAAGGCGAGCGTTGGCATGGCGTGGCGGGGAGCGGAATGCCGGCACCTCCGCCGGGTCGCTGACTTCATCGTCGTCTACATCGCGTTCGAGGCGGCGGAAGTGGTCGCGGCAGCAGGGTTACAGATCTTGACGTTGTTGCCCCTCGATCCCTGCATCCATCAGGTTTCGACACGCCGGATGCTGTGCAAACGCCGCGCGGTGCACTAACCGGGGCGCATTCCGACCCCGTGCGAACGCGAACCCCCATGCTTCAGACCACGCCGCCCCCCCTCTCGGCCCGCCGGGTCCTCGCCGCGAGCTTCGTCGGCACGGCGATCGAGTTCTTCGATTTCTACATCTACGCCACCGCGACCGCGCTGGTGATCGGTCCGGTGTTCTTCCCGCCCGGCGAGCCCGGCGTGCAGCAGCTCAGCGCGTTCGCGACCTTCGCGATCGCCTTCCTGGCGCGACCGGTGGGCGCGGCCCTGTTCGGACATTTCGGCGACCGGGTCGGGCGCAAGGCGACGCTGGTGGCCTCGCTCCTGATCATGGGCGTCTCGACGGTGCTGATCGGCTGCCTGCCGACCTACGCCACCGCCGGCTGGTGGGCGCCGGCCCTGTTGTGCCTGCTGCGCTGCGGCCAGGGCATCGGCTTCGGCGGCGAGTGGGGCGGGGCGGCGCTGCTGGCGGTCGAGAACGCGCCGCCGGGAAAGCGCGCCTGGTACGGCATCTTCCCGCAGCTCGGCGCGCCGGTCGGCTTCATCCTGGCCAACCTCAGCTTCCTGGCGCTCAGCTTCGGCCTCAGCGCGGAAAGCTTCCAGGCTTGGGGCTGGCGTCTGCCGTTCCTCGCCTCGGCCGCGCTGGTCGGCGTCGGCCTCTACGTGCGGCTCAAGCTCAGCGAGACGCCGGCATTCAAGGCGGCGCTGGCGCAGTCCAAGCCCGAGCGCGTGCCCTTCGCCGCGATGGTCACCGGCCACGGCCACGCCCTCGTCGTCGGCACCCTGGCGATGGTGGCGGTCTACGCGGTGTTCTACATCTCCACCGTCTTCGCCCTCGGCTACGGCACGGCGGCGCTCGGCTACACCCGGCCCGCCTTCCTGCTGTTCGAGTGCATCGCCGTCTGCTTCATGGCGCTCGGCATCGCGCTCTCTGGCGCCAACGCCGACCGCTTCGGGCGCCGGCCGGTGCTGATGGTCGGCATGGTGGTGGCGTTCAGCCTCGGCGGCCTGCTCGGGCCGATGCTCGGCTCCGGCTCGGGCGCGGTCGTGCTCGCCTTCCTCTGCCTGAGCCTGTTCACGATGGGCTGGATCTTCGGGCCGATGGGCGCCCTGCTGCCGGAGCTGTTCCCGACCCGCGTGCGCTACACCGGCGCCTCGGTGACCTACAACCTCGCCGGCATCGTCGGGGCGTCGGGCGCCCCCTACATCGCCCAGCGCCTGGTCGACTGGGGCGGGATCGCCTGGGTCGGCGCCTACCTCGCCGTGACGGCGATCATCAGCTTCCTCGCGGTGCTGATGATGCCGGAGACGCTGCGCAAGGGCGTGTAATTGAGGGATGGCCCTGCCTCGGCGGGGCCACCCCTAGGAGCGCGCCGCGCGTCAGTTCCGCTTGTCCAGCGGCCGGCCGAGCAGGCGCGCGAACTCGGCCTCGATCTCCTCCACCGAGAACGGGTTGGCGGCGGACTTACCCGGCGCGGACTTACCCGGCGCGGACTTGGCCGGCGCAGGCTCAGCGGCCTTCGGCGG
>NZ_VRUX01000240.1:0-6214 GCF_008039885.1 Methylobacterium sp. WL103 | reverse complement strand
TCGTCACGCTGCTCGCCGCGCTCGCCCGCACCGGCGGACGGCGGGGCATCGCCGCGCTCTGCATCGGCGGCGGCGAGGCGACGGCGATCGCGGTGGAGCGGATGTCCTGAGGGTTGCACGCACGTTCGACGGGTGGAGCGCACTTCCCCTCTCCCCGCTCGCGGGGAGAGGCCCGCACGGATGTCGTCGTCCGTGCGGGAAGCGGAGGCGAAGCCGCAGCGGCGGCGAGGGGGTCGGAGCCGGACGAGCCTCTTCCGGGTCGGCCCCCTCACCCTCGGCTGCCGCCTCGCTTTGCCGACGACGAGGTCGTCAAAGCCCTCTCTTCGCAGGCGGGGCGAGGGGATGCGTGGTCTCGATCAGAGCCAGGCGTCGATGCGGACGGGTACGGAACCCGGCGAACGGATCGCAGGCTGACGTTCCAAGCCTTCAGGCCGCCACGCCGGTCCCGATCGGGCAGGCCACGCCGGTTCCGCCCAGGCCGCAATAGCCGGCCGGGTTCTTGGCGAGGTACTGCTGGTGATAGCCTTCCGCGAAGTAGAAGGTCTGGCCGGAGACGATCTCGGTGGTGATGTCCGGGAAGCCCCGGGCCTTCAGCGCCGCGGCGTAGGCCGAGCGGACGGCCTTGGCCGTCGCCTCCTGCGCGGGATCGGTGAGGTAGATGCCGGAACGGTACTGCGTGCCGACGTCGTTGCCCTGGCGGTAGCCCTGCGTCGGGTCGTGGCTCTCGAAGAAGGTCTTGAGCACGGCGTCCAGCGGCAGCACCATCGGGTCGAAGGCCACCAGCACGACCTCGTTGTGCCCGGTGCGGCCGGAGCACACCTCCTCGTAGGTCGGGTTCGGGGTGAAGCCGCCCTGGTAGCCCACCGCCGTGACGAACACGCCCTCGGGCAGCTGCCAGAACTTGCGCTCGGCGCCCCAGAAGCAGCCGAAGCCGAGGCCGATCGTCTCGATGCCCGGCGGATACGGGCCCTTCAGCGGGTTGCCGTTGACGAAGTGGGTCTCGGCGGTCGGCAGCGGATCGGGGCGGCCGGGCAGGGCGTCGGCCGGGCTCGGCATCTCGGCCTTCTTGCGGAACAGGTGCAGCATCGGGCGTCCTTCGGGCGGGGTCGGATGATGTCCTGATATGGGGTCGCCTGCCCGGTTCATGAAGCGGACGCCGTCAGGAGCGCGTGAGGAACCCGATCGGCTCGCGCGCCGGCTGGCCGAGCCAGAGCAGCACCGCGCCGAGGCCGAGGCCGAGCAGCGAGGCCGGCGCCAGCGTCAGCGGCAGCACCGCGAGGTTCCACAGCCACGGGGCGACGCCCTCGACCGCGCCCTGGAGCGCGTTCGCCTTGTCCTTGAACAGGGTGAACAGCAGCTCGCTCAGAGGTGTGATCCGCAGGCCGTTGTTCGCGACCGAGCGCGCCCCGTCGTAGACCAGGGCGACGAAGCCGCCGGCCAGCAGCACGAAGCCGAGAAAGCGCAGGAGAAAACGGAACATCGCGGGGTCTCGGGAGCACGCTCGTCGGCCGGTCCTGAGGGGGTTACGAGCCCCGCCCGCGCCGCGCAAGCGGTTGCCGCGCCCGCGCCCGCCGTGCCACAGGGGCGATCCCGGCGACAGGAACCGACCTTCCGTGAGCATAAGCCTACAGGCCCCGGCGCCGGCCCTCGTGATCTTCGATTGCGACGGCGTTCTGGTCGACAGCGAGCCCCTGAGCCTCGCCTGCCTCACCGCCGGGCTCAACCGCATCGGCGTCGCAATCGACGTCGAGACCGTGCGGGCGCGCTTCGCCGGCACCTCCATGACCTCGATCATGGGCCACGTCGAACGCGACTACGGCGTGACGGCTCCCGAGGGCTTCGTCGCGGCGGTGAAGGCCGAGACCCTGGCGATCTTCGACGCGGAGCTACAGGCCATGGCCGGGATCGCCGACGCCGTCGCGGCCCTGTCGCTGCCGACCTGCGTCGCCTCGAGCAGCGATCCCGTGCGGCTGCGCCACTCGCTCGGCCTCACCGGCCTGCTGCCGCTGTTCGAGGGGCGGATCTACTCGGCTGTCGAGGTCGCCCGCGGAAAGCCGTTCCCCGACCTGTTCCTGCACGCCGCCGCGCGGATGGGGTTCTCCCCCGACGCCTGCCTGGTCATCGAGGACAGCGTGCCCGGCGTCACCGCAGCGCGGGCCGCCGGGATGCGGGTGCTGGGCTTCGCCGGCGGCGGCCATTGGGGCCACGACCGCGACGGCGCCGACCTGCTGGCGGCCGGCGCCGCCCGGGTCTACCGCGACCACCGCGACCTCTCCGCGCTCCTGGCCGCGCTTCCGGCCGAGACCCTTGCTGCGACCTCCGCGCAGGCCTGAGGCAGGATCGGGCTGCCGGTGCGGGCGGCGACGCGCGTTTTTTGCCCGAAACCTTCGGAAAAACGGAAACGGCTTCCTTTGACGCGGAGGCCTGCAATGTCCATCTTAGTCAGGCAGGGCGATGCCAAGCATCGCCGGCCGCGGTGATTTGAAGAGCCTCGCTTGCGCCGCGTCATCAAACGCTAAAGCACTGCCGGACAACGCCGTCCGGCGGTCCTTCATCGTCAGGAGGGCTTTTTCGTGATCCGATACGCTTCGAAGTCCGCTCTCCCCCTGCAGGGTGCGATGCACCGCCGTCGCTGTCGCGGCTGACGCATGCGCCGACGGACGATCCGACCGCCCTGCAACGCCGGCCCACGAACGGCCCCGGGAGAATTCCATGCCTCAGCTTCATCCGGCCGCGCAGGCCGCGCCGCCGCACGATCTTTTCGCCGACCATTTGGCCCAACGCGCCCGCAACCGCCTGCACGCGGAGCCGCCGCCGACCCGGATCATCGAAGTTGGCGAGATCGCCGCCGGCATCGCCGTACCTGAGCCCGGCGGCGTGCGCTTCTTCTCCTCGGCCCGTGCCTTCGACGACCTCGACGGCACGGTCTTCCGCAGCACCGAGCAGGCAGCCCGCGCCGCCCGCGAGCGCTTCCGGGCCCGCACCACGCGGACGGCGGCGGGGTTAGGGCAGGGCGGCGGGAGGCTGGCCGCCGTCTAAGGGACCGGGTTTTTTCACCCCCGAAGACACGCGATCCTTGAGGTTGCCGCGCACCCCTCACCCCGCACGCGGGGAGAGAGATCTTCCGACGTCTTCGTCGGCGAAGCGATGCGGCAGCCGGCGGTGAGGGGGAATCGACAGACGAGCCTCCTTCGTCGACTCCCCCTCACCGCCGCTTCGGCTTCGCCTCCGCTTCCTGCAGGCACGACGAGGTGCCTGCAGGCCTCTCCCCGCCCGCGGGGAGAGGGGGGCCGCACCCGACGCACCGGGATCAGGCAGGCATGACGGCACGGGCGCCGGCAAGCCGGGTCCCGCTCCTACTTGCACTCCTCGCGCGTGCGCTTCATCGCCTCGCCGAAGCCGGCCAGCGCGTACTCGTCGCTGGTCGGCTTGCCGCGCATCGAGACGGTCTTGACCAGGAGCTTGGGCACCCGGCCGCTCATCTCGGTGACGACGCGGGTTTCCTCGGAAGGGTTCTGCAGCCAGGCGTTGCCGTCCTTGACCACGAGCCCGTAGCGGGCGCTGCCCAGGGTGATCGCCGGGTCGGTGGGGGCGGCTGCCGCACCGGGCTTGGCCTGCGCCGCGGCGGGCTTGGAGGGAAAGCCCAGCATCACCGCGATCTCGTTCTGGACGTTCTCGCCCTTGCGCACGGTGACGAAGAGGTAGGCGGTGTCGCGCTTGAGAGTGGCGGGCGAGCGGGTCTGCGGCTGCGCGATCGCATAGCACAGGCGGGTCCTTCCCTGGCCGCTGGCGAACACGTTCCAATCGCCGAAGATCGCCACCGGCGTCGCCTGCTGCATGCCGGGCGGCGTCGGCGCAGCCTTGCCCGGCGTCGCCTTGGCCGTCCGATCGCGGCCGCCTCGACGGCGGCGGCTCGGCGTGGCTGCCTCGGGGGCTTCGGCCTCCTGCGCGGAGGCGGAGGCGATCCCGAGGGTCCGGCCACCGCCGGCAGGCAGGAGGGCCGCCAGCGTGAGGGCGCCGAACGGAAGCAGGCAAAGGGCAAATCGCATCATCACGTCCCGGTCAGCGTGTCGGCGCGGCCCGCACGCCGAAGCCTCGGCCGGTTCGAAGCCGGCACCGGCCTCAGGAAGTCATGAAGCTTGGGCGACGGTTGGGCAAGATGGCGGCGACCTGCATGCCGGCGACCTGCATGGCGGCGACCTGCCGCCGTCAGCCGGCGTGGATCTCGGTGGCGGCGTTCTGGGCCGCCATCGCCGCCACCGGCAGGGCCGGAACCTCGTCGAGGTCGATCCGCACCGGGGGGGGCGGCGCAGTCGGGGCAGGCGCGGGTTTGGGCTGCGGATCGTTGTAGGGCGTGTTGTAGCCCTTGCGCACGGCGGCCCAGTAGGCGTCGCGCGACAGGCCGGAGCCGACGAGCGCCGCATCGATCATCGCGGTGGCGGTGGCGGCGAGCGCCGGAGTCTCCTCCGGCTTCGTCCAACTCTCGACGGGCATGCTGCGGTCTCCGATGCGCTCGCGCCGGTGTAGCAGAGCTTACCTAGCTGGACCGTGAACGCACGAACCCGGCTTCCGGTTGCTCTGCACCATTTTCAGGCAACCGGCTCCGCGAGCCGTGCGAGCCAGCCCTCGGCCTGCGCGCGGACGTTGGCCGGCGCGGTGCCGCCGAAGCTGACCCGGCTCGCCACCGAGTTCTCGACGCCCAGCACCGCGTAGACGGCTTGCGTGATCCGCGGCTCGGCCTCCTGCATCTCGGGCAGCGACAGCGCCTCCAGCCCGACGCCCTTGCCCGAGGCGACGCCGACGAGGCGGCCGGTGACATGGTGCGCCTGCCGGAACGGCAGCCCGAGTTCCCGCACCAGCCAGTCGGCGAGGTCCGTCGCGGTGCTGTAACCTGAGCCGGCGGCGCAGGCGAGCACGCCCGCGTTCGGCTCGAGGTCGCGGACCATGCCGGTCATCGCGGCAAGGCACAGCGACAGCGCCTGCAGCGCGTCGAAGGTGCCTTCCTTGTCCTCCTGCATGTCCTTCGAATAGGCCAGCGGCAGGCCCTTCATCACGGTGAGCAGGCCCATCAGGGCGCCGACGATGCGCCCGCTCTTGGCCCGCACCAGCTCCGCCGCATCCGGGTTGCGCTTCTGCGGCATGATCGAGGAGCCGGTGGTATAGCCGTCCGACAGCCTGACGAAGTCGAACTGAGCCGAGGTCCACACCACCAGCTCCTCGGCGAAGCGCGACAGGTGGATCGCGCAGATCGAGGCGGCCGAGAGCGATTCCAGGGCGAAGTCGCGGTCGGCGACGGAGTCGAGCGAGTTCGCCGTCGGGCGGTCGAAGCCCAGCGCCGCGGCCGTGGCGTGCCGGTCGATCGGGAACGAGGTGCCGGCGAGGGCGGCGGCCCCCAGCGGGCACTCGTTGAGCCGGGCGCGCGCGTCCCGGAAGCGGCCGCGGTCGCGCGCCAGCATCTCGACGTAGGCGAGGCAATGGTGCCCGAAGGTGACCGGCTGGGCCGATTGCAGGTGGGTGAAGCCCGGCATCACGGTGCCGGCATGCGCCAGCGCCTTCTCGGCCAGCGCCTGCTGCAGCCCGGCGGCCTGCGCGTCGAGGTTGTCGAGGGTGTCGCGCACCCACAGCTTCATGTCGGTGGCGACCTGGTCGTTGCGCGAGCGCGCGGTGTGCAGGCGCCCGGCCGACGGCCCGACGATCTCGGTGAGCCGGCTCTCCACCGACATGTGGATGTCCTCGAGTTCACGCCGGAACACGAAGGTGCCGGCCTCGATCTCGGACTGGACCGCCTTGAGTCCGTCTTGAATGGCCGCCACATCGTCGGCCGGCAGGATGCCTCGGGCGCCCAGCATCGCGACGTGCGCCAGCGAGCCGCGGATGTCCTGGGGCGCGAGGCGCTTGTCGAATCCGATGGAGGCATTGATCTCCTCCATGATCTCGGCGGGGCCGCTCGCGAAGCGTCCGCCCCACATCCGGTTGCTCATGGTCTTCCCGATCCTTCCGCTCGCGCAAGAGCGTTTCGTGTGGTGGCATTTCCTTGACGCGAGCCGGCATCCACCGCGCTCGAAATGCTCTTAGGGACGCAACGATGATGCCTGGACGATTGATGGGCGCCGCGGTCGGCGCCGGCCTCGTCACCGCGTTGGCCGCCGGCCTCGCCCTATACGGGACCGGTGCGGGGCCGGGCAACGCCCCGGGGCCCTGCGCCGGCTCGGCC
>NZ_VRUX01000023.1:0-21758 GCF_008039885.1 Methylobacterium sp. WL103 | reverse complement strand
GGCGCCGGGCGACCGGGTCGCGCTCGGCTGGGACCCGGACGCCGCCCACCGCCTCGACGCCTGACGCGACCGCTCAACATAGACTAAGGAAAGCACGCGGATGACCAACGGCATCAAGTTCACGCGGCGCACGCTGCTCCAGGGGGCAGGCACCGCGCTCGCGGCCGGGCCGATCACCGGGTTTCCCGCCGTCCACGCCGCCGAGCCGGTGACGCTGCGCTATCTCGGCACCGCCGTGAACCAGTCCGGCGACATCGCCCGCAAGGTGAAGGAGGATCTCGGGATCACGATCGAGTACATCCCAGTCGTCACCGACGAGGTCACCAAGCGGGCGGTGACGCAGCCGAACTCGTTCGATCTGATCGACACCGAGTTTTTCAGCCTGAAGAAGATCGTCCCCTCGGGCAACATCCTCGGCATGGATGCGCGCCGGATCAAGAACGCGGACAAGATCACGCCGATCTTCACCAAGGGCGAGATCGCCGGCAAGGCGATCGGCGACCAGGGCACCGCGCCGAAGAAGGTGTTCTACCTCGAAGGCCAGACCGGCAAGTCCTTCGCCTCGTCGCCGACGGAGTGGATCACCCTGATCCCGACCACCTACAACGCCGACACCTTGGGCATCCGCCCCGACCTGATCAAGCGCCCGATCACCAGCTGGAGGGAGCTCCTGAATCCCGAGTTCAAGGGACGCGCCTCGATCCTCAACATCCCCTCCATCGGCATCATGGACGCGGCGATGGTGGTGGAGGCGACCGGCGACTACACCTACGGCGACAAGGGCAACATGACGAAGGCGGAGATCGACCGCACGATCAAGCTCCTGATCGAGGCCAAGCGCGCCGGCCAGTTCCGCGCCTTCTGGCAGGACTTCAACGAATCCGTGAACCTGATGGCGTCGGGCGAGACGGTGATCCAGTCGATGTGGTCGCCCGCCGTCACCAAGGTGCGGACGCAGGGCGTCGCCTGCACCTACCAGCCGCTGAAGGAAGGCTACCGCGCCTGGGCCACCGGCTTCGGCCTGCCGAAGACGCTGACCGGCCGCAAGCTCGATGCGGCCTACGACTTCGTCAACTGGTTCCTCTCGGGCTGGGCCGGCGCCTACCTCAACCGCCAGGGCTACTATTCCGCCGTTCCCGAGACCGCCAAGACCCAGATGGAGCCCTACGAGTGGGCCTACTGGATGGAGGGCAAGCCGGCCGAGAAGGACATCCACGGCCCCGACGGCGGCCTGCTCGAAAAGGCCGGCGCCACCCGCGACGGCGGCTCCTTCGAGGCCCGCATGGGCGCGGTGGCGTGCTGGAACGCGGTGATGGACGAGAACACCTACATGGTCCGCAAGTGGAATGAGTTCATCGCGGCGTGACGCGGGTTCTTTCCATATCCGCGACGCCGCTTCCCTCCCCCCTCTTCGGGGAAGGGTGGGCCTCGCATCAGCGAGGGTCGGGAGAGGGGAGCGACAGCGCCGGATACGGCGCTCTCCTCTCCCCCCCTGCTGCGCAGGGTACCCTCCCCCGCAGCGGGGGGAGGGAAGAGCGCGCGCTCCATCGGTCGGAGGTCTCGCAATGAGCGACGTGGCGCTTCCCGCGCTTGCCGACGCCCCGGCGAAGACGGAGCAAACCGAGACGCCCGCCCGCCCGCGCCGGCGCCTGCCCTACCTCCAGGCGGCGCCGATGGCGCTGGTGTTCGTGGTCTTCCTCGCGATCCCGCTGCTGCTGACGCTGATGGTCAGCTTCTGGGAATACAACGAATACGAGATCATCCCGGCCTTCACGCTGCAGAACTACCGCGACGTGTTCGAGGGGTGCGGCAACCTCGCCGACCCGTGCACGACGGTGCGGACCTACCTCTCGACCCTGAAGTTCTGCGCGCTGACGCTGGCCTTCACGCTGATGGTCGGGTTCCCGGTGGCGTACTTCCTCGCCTTCCACGTCCGTTCGCGCGCGGTGCAGATGGCGCTATTCCTGCTGTGCACGATCCCGTTCTGGACCTCGAACGTGATCCGCATGATCTCGTGGATCCCGCTGCTCGGGCGCAACGGCCTCGTCAACGACACGCTCCGCAGCCTCGGGGTGATCGAGCGGCCGATCGAGGGACTGCTGTATTCCGACTTCTCGGTGACGCTGGCCTTCGTGCACCTCTACACGGTGTTCATGATCGTGCCGATCTTCAACAGCATGGCGCGGATCGACCGGTCGCTGATCGAGGCGGCCTACGATGCGGGCGCCACCGGCTGGCAGACCCTGTGGAGCGTCGTCGTCCCCCTGTGCAAGCCGGGCATCGCCATCGGCACCATCTTCGTGCTGACCCTGGTGATGGGCGACTTCGTCACGGTGGGCGTGATGGGCGGGCAGCAGATCGCCTCCGTGGGCAAGGTGATCCAGGTCCAGATGTCGTACCTGCAATTCCCGGCGGCGGCCGCCAACGCCGTGGTGCTGCTGGCTGCCGTGTTGATGATGATCCTCGGGCTGACCCGGGTGATCGACCTGCGCAAGGAGCTGTAGCCGTGAGCGACCGCCCCCGAGGCCTGGCCTTCACCGCGCTGGCGGCGTTCTTCGCGCTCTACGTGCTGTTCCTCTACGGCCCGACCCTGACGATCCTGGCGCTGAGCTTCCAGGGCCCGCAGGGTGGGCTGACCTTCCCGATGAACGGCGTCTCGACGCACTGGTTCGGCAAGCTCTGGGCCGGCGGCGGCATCGTCGACATCTGGGCGGCGTTCGGGCGCTCGCTCCGGCTCGGCTTCGTGGTGATGGTGCTCACCGTCGTGCTGGCGTTCTTCGCGGGCCTCGCCTTCCGCAAGGGCTTTCGCGGCGCCAACGCGCTCTTCGCCATCGCGGTGGCGAGCCTGATCGTGCCCTCGATCGTGGTCTCCCTCGGGATCGGCCTCGAGTTCCGGCTGGTCGACGACGCGATCAACGCGCTGGCCGCCGCCACAGGCTGGGGCTGGCTGCAGGACCACGGCACCGCGATGGGGCTCTACAGCTCGGCGCTCGGCGCTCACCTGACCTGGACGCTGCCCTTCGGCCTGCTGATCATGTTCGCGGTCTTCAACCGGTTCGATCCGGCCTACGAGGAGGCGGCGCGCGACCTCGGCGCGACCGGGGCGCAGACGCTGCGCCACGTCGTGGTGCCGATCCTGGCCCCCGCACTGGTCGGCGTCGCACTGTTCGGTTTCACCCTGTCCTTCGACGAACTCGCCCGCACCAGCCACGCGATCGGCGGCCGCAACTCCCTGCCGCTCGAACTCCAGGGGCTCACCACCACGGTGACGACGCCGGAGATCTATGCGCTGGGAAGCCTGACGACGGCGGTTTCGGCGCTGGTGATCGGCACGGCGCTCGCCGCCAGCCTCCTCCTGCAGCGCCGCCGCGCGCGCCGGAGCCTGGCCGGCGCCTAGAGCATTATCCGTGCGGTCGCATCGTCTCCACGCGAGCCGGCATCCACGTCGCTTGAAAATGCTCCGGCGCCCTACTCCGCGCCAGCCGGCTCGTCGCCCGATTCGACGAGCGTCAGGCGCGGGGTCGAGGCCTTGCGCTCGGCGGTCTCGATCAGGCGCAGGCTCGTCGCCTGGCGGCTCTTCTTCAGGTCCTCGGCGATCGCGCCGGTGTTCCCGGCGATGCGCTTGGCGCGCTTGTCGTACTCCGCCATCGAGACGACCGAGGAATCACCGGTCTCGGGGGTGCGCGCCATGTCCACCTCGAAGGAAGAGACCGTCCGCACGAGCGCGTGGCGGGCATGGCTTCAACCTAGCACGCTTTCGCGTGATCGCTCCGAGGATTCGCGGGCGACGCACCGCGGGTTCGAGCGGCGGCGACATCGCTCGGCCGGGCACGCTTTCGTGTTCGTGCCGGTTGGTGTTTGCAAAATGTCGCGGGGTGTGCAAAAAGTACAACATCGACTTCTGGTCAGATATCCGGCCGCTCCGCCCGTAATGGTCGTGCGCTGTGTTTTCTCCCACAATTCGACGATTAGCGACCTGGCGCGTGATTCACATGCGCCGGTCGGCTTATGACGCCTGATAAGATACGGAATTTTCTATGAGCACCGGCACCGTCAAGTGGTTCAACGATCAGAAGGGCTTCGGCTTCATCCAGCCGGATGACGGCGGCAAGGACGTCTTCGTGCACATCTCGGCTGTCGAGCGCGCTGGCATGCGCGGCCTGACCGAGGGCCAGAAGATCTCCTACGAGATGGAGACCGACCGTCGCAGCGGCAAGCAGTCCGCCGGCAGCCTCCAGGCAGCCTGAACCCGAGTTCGCCTCGGATCGTTGTCGAAGCCGTCCCACCCGGGACGGCTTCGCGCGTTTCTGAACGGCGCGACCGAATCACGGCGAGGCGACCTCGCCGCGGACCGCCTTCAGCCAAGCGCTGGGGGCCGACCACCGCCGAGCCCCGCAGGCGACGACCTGTACGCCTCGGTCCGACCCGTCTGACCGCATCCGGCATGGGGCCGGTGGCGCATAAGGATCTTGTGTGAATCAATCCAAGGACAACCAGTTCTCCGACCGGCTCGAGACCGCTGCGAAGGCGCGGGAAGCGATGCTGGCGCGCTATCGTTCGCGGCCGGCCGCCGACGATCCCGCCGTGGTCGCCCGCCAGGCCGAGCGCCAGGCCGTGATCGAGGCCCGCGAGGAGCGCAACAAGGAGCGCGAGGCCGCCCGGCTCGCCGCCGAGGTCCAGCGGATCGCCGAGGCGAAGGCCCAGCGCGAGTTCGAAGCCGCCGAGGTGCTGCGCATCGCCGCAGAGAAGGCCGAGCGCCAGGCCGCCCTCGCCGCCGAGCAGAAGGAGGCGCGCGACGCCCGCTTCGCCGCCCGCAAGCTCCGCGCCCGCAAGTAAGACCGAGACCGGCTCGCCGAGCCGAAACCCGGCGACGGCCCCTCCGCCAGCGGTTCACCCCGCGGGCGTTCGGGCCGGCGCCCTCAGCCCTAGCCGAATCCGTCTCCGCATCCGTCGCGCCCGTCCCGGGTTCGATACCCGGCGTCGCGGCGACCAGGAGTGATGTTCGATGTCCCACAAGTTCAAGCTCGGCCAGCGTGTCCGTCAGTCGCGCGGCGGCTTCGGCTCCGTGAAGGACGACGCGTCCGGCCTGCTCTGCGAGATCGTCCGCCTGATGCCCGAGGACCGCACCGGCGAGCCGGGCTACCGGATCAAGTCCTCGGCCGGCGAGCGCGCCGCGACCGAGAGCGAGCTGTCCCTCGCCGGCTGATCAGACCGACACCACCGCCAGCGAGTCACGTCTGCGCGACGTCTGCAGGGCGCGCGGGCGTGCCGTGCGTTGCCAAACGCCCGATCCTGCGCCATCTCACGCTCCGTGCCGGCCACGGCCTCGTCTGCCGGCCGCACGCGGCTCTTGCGGGACGGACCGGGCGGCGTTTCGTGCCCCGTCTCCGGACCGGGAGCCGTTCCATCCCCGGGCGGCGTTTCACGTCGGCCCCAACCCCAAGCAGGCAATGAGTAAGCGCACCAGGCAAAGGCCGCAGGAGCGGGGCTCCGTGCTGTTCGACGTGGTCTACGAGGACGGTTCGCAGGCCTCCAACCGCCGCGTCCCGATGGAAATCCTCGGCGGCCTCGACGGCGACGATCCGGCTCGCGAGGTGATCTCGGCGCAGGACGAGGACATCGCCCAGAAGTCCGGGCGTCCGCAGCGGACGATCCTCTCGCTCTCGCGGTCCCCGATCCCCGAGGCGAAACCGAAGCCGCCCCGCGATGCGTAAGGGAGCGCGAGCGTGGGAGGGCACGACATGGGCCACAAGTTTCATCTCGGACAACTCGTCCGCCGCCGCGACCTCGCGGCGGCCCGCAACGGCAACCGCATCTTCGAGGTGATCGGCCTGCTGCCGGCCGATGCCGGCGCGCCGGGCTATCGCATCCGCAGCACCGAGGCCGGCACCCACGAGGTCCGCGAGGACGGGCTGACCGCGGCCTCGTGCTGCCCGGCGCCCGCGACCTGATCGACCGCGGGACCAGGCGCGCATTGGAGCGCCGCGTCGGGGGTGGCATAAGGCCGAGACGTCCCGATCCCGGGGCCTCGCCCGGACCCCCGCCCGATGCGCCGCCTTCCGCCGGCCCCGACATCCTTCGCCACCGACAGGCGCGCGCCGTGAACGCGCCGGACCTCGCGCCCGCGCGCCGCTCGGCCTCGCGCCGGCTGGCTAACCCGCGGACCCTGTGGAAGCGGGTCTCGCGCGCCGTCGGCGACCTGCTGCCGAAGGGCCTCTACGCCCGGTCGCTGATCATCATCATCGCGCCGGTGGTGCTGCTGCAATCGGTGATCGCCTACACCTTCATGGAGCGGCACTGGCAGCTGGTGACCAAGCGCCTGTCCTCGGCGGTCACGGCCGACGTCGCGGCGCTGATCGACATCTACGAGGTCTACCCCCAGGACAAGGACACCGAGACACTCTCGCGCATCGCCGGCGAGCGGCTGAACCTCGACCTCGACATCCTGAAGGGCGCCAAGATCCCGCCGCCCGGGCCGCGGCCGTTCTTCTCGATCCTCGACGAGGCGCTGTCGGACGAGCTGAAGCGCCAGATCGGCCGCCCGTTCTGGATCGACACCGTCGGCCGATCGAACCTGATCGAGATTCGCGTCGCGATTCCCGACGGGGTGATGCGCATCACCGCGCGCCGCTCCCAGGCCTACGCCTCGAACTCGCACATCTTCCTGGTGTGGATGATCGGCTCGTCGATGGTGCTGCTCGGCGTCGCGATCCTGTTCCTGCGCAACCAGATCAAGCCGATCCTGCGGCTCGCCGCGGTGGCGGAAGGGTTCGGCAAGGGCCGCGAGATCGAGTTCCGCCCCCGCGGCGCCCGCGAGGTCCGGCAGGCCGGCCACGCCTTCATCGAGATGAAGCGCCGCATCGAGCGCGCGATGGAGCAACGCACGACGATGCTCAACGGCGTGAGCCACGACCTGCGCACGATCATCACCCGGTTCCGGCTCTCCCTCGCTCTGATCGACCAGAGCCCGGAGATCGACGAGCTCTCGCGCGACGTCGACGAGATGAGCCGCATGTTGGAGGGCTACCTCGCCTTCGCCCGCGGCGATTCGGCGGAGAACGCGGCGCCCACCGACATGCGCGCCCTGCTCGAGGACCTGCGCACCGACGTGGAACGCCTGGGCGCCCAGGTCTCGGATTTCGAGCTCGCCGGGTCGCCCTCCGTCACCGTGCGGCCCGACGCGTTCCGGCGCTGCCTGTTCAACCTCGCCGCCAACGCCGCCCGCTACGGCGAGACGGTGGCGATCTCAGGCCGGGCCGAGGCGCGGGCGTTCTTCGTCTCGATCGACGACGACGGCCCGGGCATCGCGGTCGAAAGCCGCGAGGAGGTGTTCAAGCCGTTCGTGCGCCTCGACGACGCGCGCCAGGATGCGGGCGGCTCCGGGCTCGGCCTGTCGATCGCCCGCGACATCGCCCGCGCGCATGGCGGCGACGTCTCGCTCCACGACAGTCCGCTCGGCGGCTTACGCGCGACGGTGCGGGTGCCGGCCTGAGGCCGGCGGCTGGTTCGGCCCGATGCGCGGCAAAAAAACGGTGCGGCGGGTGTCCCCACGACCGCGCCGGGGTGCTATGGACGGGCGATCCGTCCAAGCGCGTGGGTTACTTCGCCGCCCCGCACGACCTGAGTGCCGTTCATGAACCCGCTCGTTCCGCTCTTCATCCTGATCTCGCTGCCGCTCGCCGCGATCGGTCTCGTGCTCTACACCGACACCGGCATCGAGCCGGCCCTGTTCTACGCCTCGGTGAAGACCTTCGTGATCCTCGGCGCCATCGCCGTCGCGCTGTCGTTCGGCGCGAGCAAGCTCGCCGAGCGCTCGAAGCACTGATCGCCTCGCCCGCCGCGGCACGCTCCGTGCACGCGGGACGCTCCGTGCAGTAAGGGGCGGGTCGGCCGGGCGTTCGACGGCCCGGCCGCGCGAACCGGGAGGACGTTTCCATGATGCAGATCGTTCCGGCCTTCGGACGCATCGGCGAGGAGAACGCCTTCGCGGTGCTGGCCCGTGCCAACGCGCTCGCCGCTCAAGGACGCGACGTCATCAACCTCGGAATCGGCCAGCCCGACATGCCAACCCCGGCCCACGTCGTCGAGGCCGGCATCCAGGCGCTGCGCGACGGGCACCACGGCTACACGCCGGCCACCGGCATCCTGCCCCTGCGCGAGGCGGTGTCCCGCGACATCCACCGGCGCCACGGCG
The DNA here is from genome assembly GCF_008039885.1 of Methylobacterium sp. WL103. Taxonomy (NCBI): domain Bacteria; kingdom Pseudomonadati; phylum Pseudomonadota; class Alphaproteobacteria; order Hyphomicrobiales; family Methylobacteriaceae; genus Methylobacterium; species Methylobacterium sp. WL103. The sequence goes on along the minus strand of NZ_VRUX01000023.1, from coordinate 13,564 downwards.
TCGAGGTCTCCCCTGAGAGCGTGATGATCGTGCCCGGCGGCAAGGTCACCATGTTCATGGCGATCCTGATGTTCGGCGAGCCCGGAGCCGAGATCCTCTACCCGGACCCCGGTTTCCCGATCTACCGGTCGATGATCGAGTTCACCGGCGCGACGCCTGTGCCGGTGCCGATCCGCGAGGCCAACGGCTTCGCGTTCTCGGCCGAGGAGACCCTTGCGCTGATCACGCCGCGGACCCGGCTGCTCATCGTCAACTCGCCGGCGAACCCCACGGGCGGCGTGACGCCGAAGGCCGAGATCGACGCCCTGGCGAAGGGTCTCGCCGACCATCCCGACGTCGCGATCCTGTCGGACGAGATCTACGGCACCATGACTTACGATGGCGAGGCGCATCACTCGCTGCTCAGGTACGAACAGATTCGCGACCGGCTGATCTACCTCGACGGCGCGTCGAAGACGTACGCGATGACGGGCTGGCGGCTCGGCTGGTCGGTCTGGCCGAAGCCGCTCTACGAGGCGGCGCGCAAGCTCGCGGTCAACGCCCATTCCTGCGTCAACGCCGCGACCCAGTGGGCCGGCATCGCCGCGCTGGACGGGTCGCAGGACTGCGTGGCCGAGATGGTCGCCGAATTCGATCGGCGCCGCACGATCGTGGTCGACGGCCTCAACGACCTGCCGGACGTGTCCTGCATCGTGCCCAAAGGCGCGTTCTACGCCTTCCCGAACGTGAGCCGCACCGGCTGGAAGGCGAAAGCCCTGGCCGCGTCGCTGCTGGAGCAAGCCGGCGTCGCCGTCATCGGCGGGCCGGATTTCGGCGTCCACGGCGAAGGCTACATCCGCCTCTCCTACGCCAACTCGGCGGAGAACATCTTGCGCGCGCTGGAGCGGATGAAGACGTTCCTGTCCGAGCGCAGGCCAGGCTGAGGCGCCCTCGCCCCCCCCGCGCCGTCATTCCGGGTCGCCGAAGGCGAGCCCGGAATCCAGAGCCGCCGCGTTCGCCGGATCGCAAGCTCCGGCGCCGCCCCTGGACCCGTCGCGGCTCTGGATTCCGGGCTCTGCTGCGCAGCCCCGGAATGACGGGTTTGGATGGGTGGGCGACCCCGAACGGAGCCGCCCGACCCGACCTCAGGCCGCCATCGACTGCGCGTTCGGCTCGGCCGCGCGCACGTCGTCGTCGACGTGCTGCTCGAAGCGCTTGAAGTTCTCCTTGAACATGCCGACGAGGCGGTTCGCGGTCTCGGCGAAGGCGGCCTTGTTGGCCCAGGTCTTGACCGGCTGCAGGATGTGCGGCTCGACGCCGGGCACCGAGACCGGCACCGCGAAGCCGAAATACGGGTCGCGGCGGAACTCGGTCTTCGACAGGGAGCCGTCGAGAACCGCCGAGAGCAGCCGGCGGGTGACGCGGATCGGCATCCGCCGACCGGTGCCGACGCCGCCGCCGGTCCAGCCCGTGTTGACGAGCCAGCAATCGACGTCGTGCCGGGCGATGAGGTCGCGCAGCAGGTTGCCGTAGGTGCTCGGGTGGCGCGGCATGAACGGCGCGCCGAAGCAGGTCGAGAACGTCGCCTCGGGCCCGGTCAGGCCGCGCTCGGTGCCCGCGACCTTGGCGGTGTAGCCGGAGAGGAAGTGGTACATCGCCTCCGCGCCGGTGAGCTTGGCGATCGGCGGCATCACCCCGAACGCATCGCAGGTGAGCATGACGATGTTCTTCGGGTGCCCGGCGCGGCCGGTGTCGCTCGCGTTGGCGATGAAGTCGAGCGGGTAGGCGCAGCGGGTGTTCTCGGTGAGCGAGGCGTCGTCGAAGTCGGGGATCCGCGTCTCAGGATCGATCACCACGTTTTCCATCACCGTGCCGAAGCGCTCGGTGGTGGCGTAGATCTCGGGCTCGGCGTTGCGCGAGAGGCGGATGGTCTTGGCGTAGCAGCCGCCCTCGAAGTTGAAGATCCCCTCCGGGCTCCAGCCGTGCTCGTCGTCGCCCAGCAACTTTCGCGAGGAATCGTTCGAGAGCGTGGTCTTGCCCGTGCCCGACAGCCCGAAGAAGATCGCCGAGCCGCCCTCGGCGTCGAGCGCCGCGTTGGCCGAGCAGTGCATCGGCATCACGCCCGCGCCCGGCAGGATGTAGTTCAGGTAGGTGAAGACCGACTTCTTCATCTCGCCGGCATAGGCCGAGCCGCCGATCAGCACGATCTTGCGCGTGAAATCGATGGCGATGACGGTCTTGGAGCGGCAGCCGTGGCGGGCCGGGTCGGCCTCGAAGCTCGGCAGGTCGATGATCGTCATGTCCGGCACGTACCCGGCGATCTCGGCGCGGGCTGGCCGGATCAGCAGGTTGCGGATGAACAGGGAGTGCCACGCGAATTCCGAGAACACCCGCGCCTTCACCCGGTAGCCTGCGTCGGCGCCGCCGTAGAGGTCCTGCGCGAACAGCTCGCGGCCTTCGGCGTGGGCCTGGAAGTCGGCGAGCAGGGTGGCGAACTGGTCGGGCGTGATCGCGCCGTTGTTCTCCCACCAGATCTCGTTCTCGGTGCTCGCGTCGCGGACCACGAACTTGTCCTTGGGCGAGCGACCGGTGTGGCTGCCGGTGGTGGCCACCAGCGCGCCGCCGCGCGCCAGGCGGCTCTCGCCGCGGACCAGCGATTCCTCGTAGAGGCGCGGGGCCTCCAGGTTCCAGTGCACGGCCTTCAGGTTGCGCAGGCCGATCGCCTCGGCGCCGTGGGCCGCGTTGTGATCGCCGATGTCGCTCATGGTCTCTCTCCCGGGCCCCTGCTCGCGCCGTGTCGCTGGTCCGGGCCGCGCGGCGCCGGATCAAGGGAGCGTCCGTGCGGTCGTACAGGACCGCCGCACGCTGGTTCGCCGCTCCCGGCCCGTTCTGGATCAGGCGGTAAGGCAATCGCGTCAACCTGGACCCGGGAGGGAGGAGGACAGACGGAGGCCGCTTTGTCAGGCCTCGGCACACCTGTAAGGTGCCGATCGCGACGCGCATGGCGCGTGGGACCGCAAGCCGCCTTCAACCCGGGCGCGAAGGCGGGTATCGGAGGGGACGCCCCCCATCCGTCCCGAGACGATCGAACCCTTCATGCCGCAAGCCGTCGCCGGCCCCGAGATCGAGCGCCTGATCCAGCTGCTCGCCCGGATGCCGGGCCTCGGCCCCCGCTCCGCGCGGCGGGCCGCCCTGCAGCTCATCAAGAAGCGCGACACCCTGCTCGCGCCGCTCGCCGACGCGATGCGGGTCGCGGTCGAGCGCATCGTCGTCTGCCGGGAATGCGGAAACGTCGACACCTGCGACCCGTGCACGATCTGCAGCGACCCGAAGCGCGACCCGACGGTGCTGGTGGTGGTCGAGGACGTGTCGGACCTGTGGGCGCTGGAGCGCTCCGGCGCGGTGCAGGCGCGCTACCACGTGCTCGGCGGCGTGCTCTCGGCCCTCGACGGCGTGCGGCCGGAGCACCTCAACATCGCCAGCCTCGCCGAGCGGGCGGCGAACCCTGAGGTGACCGAGATCATCATCGCGCTGAACGCCACCGTCGACGGGCAGACCACGGCCCACTACGTCACCGACGCGATCAAGGCGCTCGGTCTGAAGGTCACGCGGCTCGCCCACGGCGTGCCCGTGGGCGGCGAGCTCGACTACCTCGACGAGGGCACGCTCACCGCGGCGATCCGCAGCCGAACCGCGTTCTGAATCGCACCGAAGTGGAGGGCGCCGGCGGCATTTGACCGCCCTCCCCCCGCATCCTATTCCGGCGACACGCCTGTCCCCTCACCTGCCCCGCCACCCGGTCGAGCCATGACGATCCGTCCCCTCGTGATCCTGCCCGATGCGCGCCTGCGTCTGCCGTCGGAGCCGGTCGGCCCCGTGACGAAGGAGATCCGCACGCTCGCCGAGGACATGCTGGAGACGATGTACGACGCCCCCGGCGTCGGGCTCGCCGCGATCCAGATCGGCGTGACCAAGCGGGTGGTGACGATCGACACCTCGAAGGAGGAGGGGTCACGCAACCCGCAGGTGTTCCTCGATCCCGAGATCGTCTGGGCCTCGGAGGAGACGCGCGTCTACGACGAGGGCTGCCTGTCGATCCCCGAGGTCTACGGCGAGGTCGCGCGGCCCGACAAGGTGCGCGTGCGCTTCCGCGACCTCGACGGAGCGGTGCAGGAGATCGAGGCGGCGGGCCTGCTCGCGACCTGCATCCAGCACGAGATCGACCACCTCAACGGCGTGCTGTTCATCGATCACCTGTCGAAGCTCAAGCGCGACCGGATCGTGAAGAAGTTCACCAAGGCGGCCAAGCGCGACGCGGCCTGAGCGGACAGCAACCATGCGCGTCGTCTTCATGGGCACCCCGGACTTCGCGGTGCCGACGCTCGCGCGGCTGGCCGAGGACGGCCATTCGATCGCGGCGGTCTACACCCGCGCGCCTGCCAAGGCCGGGCGCGGCATGGCGCTCCGCCCCTCCCCCGTCCACGCGCTGGCGGACCGGCTCGGGCTTCCGGTGCTGACGCCCTCGACCCTGAAGGACCGAGAGGCCGCCGAGACCTTCTCCGCGCATCGCGCCGACGTCGCCGTCGTCGTCGCCTACGGCATGCTGCTGCCGCAGGCGATCCTCGACATCCCGCGCCACGGCTGCCTCAACCTGCACGGCTCGCTGCTGCCGCGCTGGCGCGGGGCGGCGCCGATCCACCGCGCGGTGATGGCGGGTGACGCGACGAGCGGCGTCGGCGTGATGCGGATGGAAGCCGGGCTCGACACCGGGCCGGTGGCGCTGGAAGACCGCATCCCGATCCGGCCCGGCATGACCACCGGCGACCTGCACGACGCCCTGATGCCGCTCGGCGCCGACCTGATGGCGCGGGCTCTGCGGGCGCTCGAGGCCGGGACCCTGACCTTCCGGCCGCAGGACGAGGTCGGCGTGCTCTACGCCCGCAAGATCAGCAACGACGAGGCGCGGATCGACTGGGCGCAGGATGCCGCGGCGGTCGCGGCGCATGTGAACGGTCTCAGCCCGTTTCCCGGCGCCTTCTTCGAGGCCGACCTCGGCAAGGGCGCGGAGCGGGTGAAGGTGCTGCGGGCCGTGGTCGCCCCCGGCTCCGCCGCCGCCGGGACGCTGCTCGACTCCGAGGGCACGGTCGCCTGCGGCTCGGGCGCCGTGCGGCTTCTCGAACTCCGCCGCGCCGGCAAGGGCGGCACCGCGAGCGGCGCGGAGTTCATGCGGGGCGCGCGGCTCGAAGCCGGGGCGCGCCTGGTATGACCGGGATCGTGGAGGGCGCCGCCCCTCGCCGCACCGAACCGGCCGCCTGATGCCGCGCTACAAGCTCGTCATCGAGTACGACGGCGCGCCGTTTCGCGGCTGGCAGCGGCAGGCCGCGGATCCGAGCGTGCAGGGCGCGATCGAGGCGGCGGTGACGCGGTTCTCGGGCGAGACGCAGGGGCTGACCTGCGCCGGGCGCACCGATTCCGGGGTGCACGCGACGCATCAGGTCGCCCATCTCGACCTGTCCAAGGATTGGCGGACGGACGTGGTGCGCGACGCGCTGAACGCGCACCTGAAGCGGGTCCCGGTCTCGATTCTCTCGGCAGAGGTCGTCGACCCGGCGTTCAACGCCCGGCACTGGGCGATCCGCCGGCACTATCGCTACCGCATCCTCGACCGGCGCAGCCCGCCGACCTTCACCCGCGGCCAGGTCTGGCACGTGCCCTGGCCGCTCGATGCGGCGGCGATGCACGCGGCCGGGCAGAGCCTCCTCGGCCTGCACGACTTCACCGCCTTCCGCGCCGCCGAGTGCCAGGCCAACAGCCCGATGCGCACCCTCGACCGCCTCGACGTGACCCGCCGGCCGATGGGGTCAATGGAGGAGATCGTGGTCGAGACCGACGCGCGCTCGTTCCTGCACCATCAGGTCCGCAGCATGGTCGGCACGCTGATGCTCGCCGGCGGCGGCCGCCTCGACGCGGCCGGCGTCGCAGACATCCTCGCCTCCCGCGACCGCAGCCGCTGCGGCCCGATGGCCCCCGCCCACGGGCTGTGCTTCGTCGGCGTCGATTATCGACCTGAGATTAACGATTTCGCATTTAATTAATCTGAGATTGCTTTTCTAGCACGAAGAGCGATGATCCCCCGGCAAGTGGAGGGCGCTGTTTGCGCACCCGGGGGGGCGACGACCATGGAAGGCCCGTTTCAGATCATCGTCTATCTGGCGACGTGCTTCGCGTTCTTCTCGCCGCTGATCTTCATCGCCGTGCGGGAATCGATCAAGAAGCACCGCCAGGAGATCATCACCGACCTCGCGACCGTGTTCGACATCGGTGACCCGGCCGGGACCAACCTGATTCCGTCATTCGAGTTCGTGAAATACAAGTACTTCGTCGGCGCCCGCCGAAGCCGGGACCCGGCGGCCGGCCGGGCGGAGGGCGAGCGGAGCACGGTCTGGGCGGAAGAGACCCGCGGCAAGCGCGAGGACTATTCGGTGATCGCGTGGATCATCGGCTCCGCCCCATTCGGAATCCTCGCGGCGACCTCGACCTTCTACGGCCTGTCCCTGCTCCTATCGGTGCTCGCCGAGCATATGACCGAGCCGAGCGGCCTGCGCTGGGGCGGCTTCAGCTACCCGACGCCGACGGGCGTCGGCATGGTCTGGCTGCTCGGCATCTGCGCAGCCTTCGCCGGCAGCTACATCACGGCTTTGCGCAGCCTGTACCGCGCGATCAAGAACTTCGACCTCAGCCCAGGCATGATCGCCAACGAGACCAACAAGATCCTCATCAGCTTCGTCCTCGGGCCGATCGTCTCCACCTCGATCATCTGGTTCGGAAGCCAGCTCGTGACGCTGGTGGTGCCGGTCTCGCCCGCGGTGACGGCGGCCGCGGCCATCACCGCCTGCTTCGTCGCCGGCGTCATGCCGGAGGTCGTCCTGCGCAGCATCATCCAGCGCGACCAGTTGAAGAACTTCAAGCGCGAGGAAGAAGAGGTCTTCCGGGCGTTCAAGATCACCCCGGTCGAGATCGTCGACGGCATCGACAGCGAGATCCGGGTCCGGCTCGACGACCACCACATCCACTCGACGCAGAACCTCGCTGCGGCCAACCCCCTGATGCTGTTCGTCGAGACACCTTACGGCGTCTACCAGATCATGGATTGGGTCGCGCAGGCGCAGCTCTGCTGCTCCGTCGGGCGGGACAAGATCGTGCGGCTGTGGCCGCTCGGCGTGCGGACGCTGTTCGACCTCGAACGGCTCGCCGCCGGTAAGGACCCGTCCAAGGACGCGCTTCTGCTGGAGGTCGGGCGCATCATCCTCGGCGAGGCGCTGGTGCCCCTCGACCCGAAGGATCGCGCCGCCACCGCCGCCCTCGTCCGCGCGAGCATCGAGTTGCGCCTCGACGACCCGCATGTGCAGCGCCTGCGACAGATCTACATCGCCGTCGGCGACCGGCTCGGCTCGAAGAGCCGCCGCTTCCGCGGCGGCGGCTACCGGGTGCTGTGCCGGAATCGGTCGCGCAAGGGCTGGATTTGCCGCGGGATTCGGGGCGAGCGCGCCTGAGCCTCTTCCTCAGGCGCCGGTTGGGAAGTAGGCGTCGAGCATCCGCACGTAGATCGCCGTCAACCGTTCCAGGTCGGCCACCGGCACGCACTCGTCGACCTGGTGCATCGTCTCGCCGACGAGGCCGAACTCGATCACCGGGCAGGCGTCCTTGATGAAGCGCGCGTCCGAGGTGCCGCCCGTCGTGGAGAGCGTCGGGCGCAGGCCCGTCTCGGCCGCGATCGCGTCCGAGACCAGGTCGACGAAGGCGTCGGGCCGCGTGAGGAAGGCCGGGGAATTCGAGGGCGCGAGGTCGAGGGTGTAGCGGACGGCGTTGCCGGCGGCCGCATCGAGGCGGCGGCGGATCTCGGCGCCGAGCGTCTCGGCATCCCAGCCCTCGTTGAAGCGGATGTTGAACACCGCCCGCGCATCCGCCGGGATGACGTTGGTGGCTTTGTTGCCGACGTCGATCGTCGTGAATTCGAGGTTCGAGGCGTCGAAATGCGCGGTGCCGCCGTCGAGCGGGTCGGCGGCGAGCGCCGAGGCGAGGCGCAGCATCCCCGGGATCGGGTTCTCGGCCCGGTGCGGGTAGGCGACGTGGCCCTGCCGGCCGTGGACCGTGAGCTTGCCCGTGAGCGATCCGCGCCGCCCGATCTTGATCATTTCGCCGAGCGTGCTCGGGTTCGTCGGCTCGCCGAGCAGGCAATGGTCGAAGCGCTCGCCCCGGGCCTTCGCCCAATCGAGGAGCTTGACGGTCCCGTTGACCGCCGGCCCCTCCTCGTCGCCCGTGACGAGGAACGCGATCGACCCGGAAAAATTCGGGCCGCGCGCCTGCAGGAAGCGCAGGGCGGCGGCGAGCATGCAGGCGATGCCGCCCTTCATGTCGACGGCGCCGCGCCCGTAGAGGATGCCGTCGGCCATCGCACCGTCGAACGGTCCGCTCCGCCACGCCGCCGCGTCGCCGGGCGGCACCACGTCGGTATGGCCGGCGAACAGCAGGCACGGGCCGCCCGATCCGATCCGGGCGTAGAGGTTCTCGACGTCGGGCGTGCCGGGCTCGGAGAAGACCGGACGCGCGACGGAGAACCCGGCCTCGGTGAGGACCCGGTCGAGCAGGGCCAGGGCGCCGCCCTCCTCGGGGGTCACCGAGGGGCAGCGGAGCAGCGCCTGCGCCAGATCGAGGGGGCTCGCTTGCACGCTCACGCCGGGCGCCCGACGACCGGAGGCCCGGGGATGGTCGGGCAGGTCGGCCTGCTCGCGCAAGACGACGTAGTCCCGGAGCGCGGAGCCTGCATCTTCAACCCTTCTTGAGAAACGAAGCTTACGACAACATGGGGCCGGGACAAAAGCCGCCCGACGGGTCGCGCACGCGAGGGGAGCACCGAGGCATGGATGCGAAGGCGGGGTCCGAGCCGGCCAAGGCCGGCAGCCATCTCAGCCTCGTGCCCGCGCCGTCGGAGAAGCGTTCCGGCGGCCGCCGCAACGCGGTGATGATGCCGGCCACGATCGTCTGCCCCGACGGGGCGACCCATCCTTGCGTGATCCGCGACATGTCGGCGACGGGCGCGAAGCTCGCGATCTCGCGCCGCCACCGGCTGCCCGCCGAGGTCACGCTCGCGATCCCGGGGCAGGCCGTCGCCTACGCAGTCGCGCGCCAATGGCAGCGCGGCGACTTCGCCGGCGTCGTGCTGGCTGTCGCCAAGCCCGACGCCGACACATCCGACGCCGACATGCCTGCACCCGACATGCCTGCACCCGAGATGCCTGCACCCGAGATGCCCGGCGCAGCTACTTGAGGACCACCACCTGCGCGTCGCCGACGCGGCGCATCACGCTGACGGTGACGTCGTCGCCGTGGCGGTGGAAGCGGAGATCCACCCGCGATTCGCCCAGCCGCACGTTGTAGAGCGAGACGCCGTCGAGGAACGCCGGCAGGATCGGGTTGCGCAGGCGGACGCGGTTGCGGGCGTGGTCGAGCTCCAGGCCGAGGCAGGCCGAGAGGAACGCGAACGGCGCCGCCGCCGCCCAGGCCTGCGGGCTGCACGCCACCGGATAGGAAACCGGCCCGCGCTGGCGCCGACGCATGAAGCCGCAGAACAGTTCCGGCAGCCGCTTCTGGTCCTGGTACAATGCGGTCTCGAACATGCCCTGGAAGATGCGCGCGGCCTCGTGCTTGAGGTCGTAGCGCGCGAGCCCCATGGCGATGATCGCGTTGTCGTGCGGCCAGATCGAGCCGTTGTGGTACGACATCGGGTTGTAGCGCGCCTCGCCGCGGGCGATCGTGCGCACGCCCCAGCCGTTGAAGCCGTCCTTGGACAGCAGCGTCGCCGCCACCTGCGCCGCCCGCTCGGGCTTGGCGATGCCGGTGAACAGGGCGTGACCCGCATTCGACGAGCGCACGGCGCATTGCCGCTTCTCGCCGTCGAGCGCCAGGGCGTAGGTGCCGATCTCTCCGTTCCAGAACGCGGCGTCGAACGCATCCCTCAGGGCGTCCGCCTCCAGGGTCAAGGTCTCGGCCATCGCGTCGTGGCCGAGCATCGCCGCGAGCTTGGCCATGCCGTTCTTGGCGGCGTAGACGTATCCCTGGACTTCGCACAGCGCGATCGGACCCTTGGCGAGGTGGCCGTCGTCGTGGAAGATCGAATCGTGGCTGTCCTTCCAGCCCTGGTTCTCGAGCCCCTTGTCGGTGTCGCGGGCGTATTCGACGAAGCCGTCGCCGTCCCGGTCGCCGTAATCGTTCATCCAGGCGAGCGCGAGCTCGAGCGCCGGCCAGATCCGGGTGATCGTCTCGCGGTCGCCGGTGACGGCGTAGTATTCTGAGGCCAGCATCACGAAGAGCGGCGTGCCGTCAATGGTGCCGTAATAGTGCCGGAACGGCACCTCGCCGAGCATCGCCATCTCGCCGCGGCGGGTCTCGTGCAGCACCTTGCCCGGCTGCGCGTCGGCGGCCGGGTCCACCGCCTTGGCCTGCGTCACCGCGAGGTAGCGCAGCACGCCCTTGGCGAATTTCGGGTCGATCCACAGCGCCATCATCGCGGTGATGATGCCGTCGCGCCCGAACACCGTGGAGTACCAGGGGATGCCGGCGAACGGGTAGATGCCCTCCGGCGTGCGGCTGGCCAGCATGTAAAGGTCGGCGGTGGCGCGGCAGGCGGCCTCGTTGAACTGGTCGTTCGACGAGATGATCGTAGTGATGCCGGCGGTCAGCTCGCGCAGGTCCCGGCGCGCGTCGCGGTAGGCGCGGGCGAAGACCATGCCCTCGTAAAGGCCCTTCGGCGGCTTCACCGCGGTGCTGCCAGAGGCCAGCGAGAGCGCGGCGGCGGCGTCCTCGCCGGTCTTCTCGACGGAGGGCGCGCTGGTGAAGGCGCGGTGCGCCTCGCAGACCACGCGGACGAACAGCGAGGCGCGGCCCTCGGGGGCGAGCGTCACCTCGAACACCGCGCGGCCGGGCTCGAGCAGCTTGGGCTTCGGCCCGAAATGCAGGGCGGTGGTGCGGACGATCTCGTCGAGGCCGACGTAGCGGAACTGGACCTCGTGCTCGCTCGCGACCTGCACGGCGCGCTTGCCGCGGCTGGTGCGGGCCGTACCGCGGACCTCGAACAGGTCGCGGTAGTCGGCGTCGAACGTCACCTCGATCCGGAGCGTCCGGTGGCGCGAATCGTAGGAGCGCAGGCCGATCCGGTCGTAGCAGGCGCCGCGGAACAGGAACTTGGTGCGCTCGATGGCGATGATCTCGCGCGGCAGCGTGATCTCGTCGCCGCCGTCGAGGCGGATGTCCGGCGTCGTCATGTCGACGGAGAGCGCGCCGTTGTCGTCCTGCATCACCGAGGACAGCATCAGCGGGCGCTGGCCCTCGATGGTGAAGTGCAGGCGCGAGAGGTAGCGCGTGTCCTGGAAGTACAGCCCCTCCGGCCCCGGCTGCACGCCGATGTCGCCGAAGGAATCGAGCACCGCGAAGGCCTCGCCGAACTTCAGCGAGCGCAGCGGCCGGTCGACCAGGGAGGTCTGCGCCTCGATATGGTACTGCGGCAGCACCTCGTCGGCATCCTGGAAGCCGTGCGCGACCGTCCGCGATCCGTCGCCGCCGAGCTGCGCCTTTGCCGTCGTCGTGTCCGCCATGCGTGACCTGCTCCGCGCATCCAGGAGTGCGAATCGAAAGGGCCGCCGGATCGCGAATTTGCGATGCGGCGGCCCTGGTGACCGTCTGATTGAGCCGTTTGTACGACGCCAAGCCGACGGAGAAAACCCTCGTCCGCGTCGGTCAGCTCATCCGCATCCAGCCCGAAGCAAGCCGGATGCCGGAGGTGTGGGATCAGGCCGGCATCGCGGCGATGGAGATCGCCGGACGGGCCGAGCCGTTCATCTCGCCGTAATGCGGGGCGAAGGACGCGGCGCCCGGCAGCGCGATGACCGAATCGCGGGCGGAAAGCAGCTGCTCGTAGGCGGCGACGTACTTCTTGACCATGCACTCGGCGGTGAAGGCGGTCTCGAAGTGGCGGCGCACGCCGGCGCGGCTCATGGTCTTGACCTTGGCGACCGCGGCGACCGCGTCGTCCATGGTCTCGCACAGGACGCCGCTGACGCCGTCGGCGATGACCTCCGGCACGGAGCCGTTGCGGAAGGCGATCACCGGGGTGCCGGCCGACATCGCCTCGATCATGACGAGGCCGAAGGGCTCCGGCCAGTCGATCGGGAAGGCCAGCGCCAGGGCGTTGCCGAGGAATTCCTTCTTCTGATCCTCGTTGATCTCGCCGATGTACTCGACCAGCGGGTGGTGGGTCATCGGCTCGATGACCTCGTCCCAGTACTTCTGGTCGGCCTTGTCGACCTTGGCGGCGATCTTCAGCGGCGTGCCGGAGCGGATCGCCATCTCGATCGCGCGGTCGGGGCGCTTCTCGGGGGAGATGCGGCCGAGGAAGGCGAGGTAGCCGCCCTTGGCCTCCGGCGAATAGGGGCAGTTCTGGGCCGGGAGGCCGTGATGGATCGTCGACAGCCAGTTGACGTTCGGCGGCATCGGCTCGCGCTGGTTGTCGGAGATCGACACCAGCGGCATCCCGGTGAAAGTCTTGTAGACCGGCATGAAGTCCGGCACGTCGAGGCGACCGTGCATCGTGGTGATGCACTTGTGGTTCAGGTCCTCGAACATCGGGTACTGAAGCAGGTCGATGTGGAAGTGCAGGATATCGAACTCGTGCGCCCGGCGATGGACCTGATGCAGCATCGCGAGGTGGCTCGCGGTGTGGTCGCGGTAGCCGAGCAGGCGCAGACCCTCGGGCGTGCAGGCCGCGAGCTTGGCCGAGGTCTCGGAATCGCCGCTCGCGAACAGGGTGACGTCGTGGCCCTGGCGGACCAACTCTTCGGTGATCCAGCTGACGACGCGCTCGGTGCCGCCGTAGAACTTCGGCGGTACGGCTTCCGAGAGCGGGGCGATCTGGGCAATGCGCACGAAAGGTCTCCTGAGTAGCCAGCGTTTCGGGGATCTAACCCGACCCGGGCTGAGTAGGACATGAACGAAACCCACGGCCAAGGTTATGGTTCCTTGTGCGGTGCGAAGGCAGCTCTCTGTCGGCGTCGCCGCGACTTGTCCCCGGTATCCTCGAAGCCCCTTCGGACCCGACGCGGACCCGACGCGAACCCGGCGGCGCGAACAGCCTGTACGGTGCCGAAGTCGGCCGAAAACACCGAGCCGAGCCATTTGCGGAAACCAAGATCGTAAAATCATAGTTTTGAAGTATTCCAAATCGATGTTGTGCCCTTTGGGCGACGCATCGCGAAGGATCTTGCTTATACGTCGCTTTATTTCGTCCGATCATTGCAAGTACCGCCCATGATCCGCCAAGGGATCGAGCGGGGCCGATCGCCTCCGACACTATGAGCGCGAGCGAGAACGATGGTCTGGGACGGCGGAGATACGAGACGACGACGCGCTGAGACCACCGGTTGCTTGCTGGCCTCGGTGGTCTCGCTGACGGCCGGCCTCGCCTCCGCGGCCGAGGCGCAGACCGCCCCGGCGGCGGACGAGGTCGTCCTGTCGGAGCTGAGCGTCACCGGCG
>NZ_VRUX01000239.1:0-6227 GCF_008039885.1 Methylobacterium sp. WL103 | reverse complement strand
CCGGGAAGGCGCGCGCGCAGGTCCGGCACGACGGCGCCGTCCGGCCCGAGGACGAACCGGATCATCGCGTCCGGCGCCTGCGCGGTCCGGGTGACGATGCAGGTGCGCAGCGTACCCTGACGGCCGCGATTCGGTCCGGCGTCGAGGGCGATCTCCTCGACGCCCTCGTCAGCCGTCGGCTGCGCGGCCTGGATCATGTCGCCGGACGCGGCCTGGATCATGTCGCCGGACCTCGCGCCTTCAGTTCGCTTCGGCCTCGACGGGCTCCGCCTCGCCTTCGGCCGTCTCGGGCTCGGGAAGGGCGTCGATCCAGCCGGCATGCAGGCGCGCGGCCATGATCATGCCTTCCGCCTCGGTGCGGGAGACCTCGAAGCCGTCGAGGTAGCCGGCGTGGCGCTTGGCCTCCGGGCCGCGGCCTTCGGTGTAGCCGACGAGGTCGTCGGTGGCGCAGCCGGCCAAGTCCTCGATCGTCTTCACGTCGTTCTCGCCGAGCGAGACCAGCATCGGCGTGGTAAGGCCGTCGATCTCGCGCAGCTCGTCCTGGACGCCGAGCTCGATGCGGCGGTCGTCGTGCTCCTGCTCGATGCGGGCGAGGTGGTCCTGCGCGCGCGCCTGGATTTCGGCGCCGGTCTCCTCGTCGAGGCCCTGGATCGAGGACAGCTCCTGGATGTCGACGTAGGCGATCTCCTCGACGTTGCGGAAGCCTTCCGCGGCCAGCAGCTGGCCCACGGTCTCGTCCACGTCCAGCGCCCCCATGAACACGGTGGTGCGCTCGGCGAACTCCTTCTGGCGGCGCTCGCTCTCCTCGGCCTCGGTGAGGATGTCGATGTCCCAGCCGGTGAGCTGCGAGGCCAGGCGCACGTTCTGGCCGCGGCGGCCGATGGCGAGCGAGAGCTGGTCGTCGGGCACCACCACCTCGATGCGGTCGGCCTCCTCGTCGAGCACCACCTTGACGACTTCCGCCGGCTGCAGCGCGTTGACGATGAAGGTGGCCTGGTCCTCCGACCACGGGATGATGTCGATCTTCTCGCCCTGGAGCTCGCCGACCACCGCCTGGACGCGGGAGCCGCGCATGCCGACGCAGGCGCCGACCGGGTCGATCGAGCCGTCGCGGGAGATCACGGCGATCTTGGCGCGCGAGCCGGGGTCGCGGGCGACCGCCTTCACCTCGACGATGCCGTCGTAGATCTCCGGCACTTCCTGCCCGAAGAGCTTCGCCATGAACTGCGGGTGCGAGCGCGAGAGGAAGATCTGCGGCCCGCGCACCTCGCGGCGCACGTCGAACAGGTAGGAGCGGATGCGGTCGCCGGGGCGGAAGGTCTCGCGCGGGATCATCTCGTCGCGCCGGACGATGCCCTCGCCGCGGCCGAGGTCGACGATCACGTTGCCGTACTCGACGCGCTTGACGAGGCCGTTCACGATCTCGCCGATGCGGTCCTTGTACTCGTCGAACTGGCGGTCGCGTTCGGCGTCGCGGACCTTCTGGACGATGACCTGCTTGGCCGACTGCGCGGCGACGCGCCCGAAGTCGAAGGGCGGCAGGGTGTCGGAGATCACGTCGCCGACGAGCGCGCCCGGATTGTAGCGCCGGGCTTGGTCGAGGGTGATCTCGCGGGCGTCGTTCTCGACGAGATCGACCACGAGCAGGTGGCGGGAGAGCCGCAGCGCCCCGGTCTTGTTGTCGATCTCGGCGTGCACGTCGGTCTCGGCGCCGTAGCGGGAGCGCGCGGCCTTGGCGATCGCCTCCTCCATCGCGTCGATGACGATGGAGCGATCGATCACCTTCTCGCGGGCGACCGCGTCGGCGATCTGCAGGAGTTCGAGCCGGTTGGCGCTGACGACGGCCATCTGTGTCGGTCCTTCTCTTGGGGTGCCGCTCCGGCGCGCCGCCTTGCGAGCGGGCCGGGCTGCGATGCTCTAGTGAAGCGAGTCGCGGTCCTTGAGGCGGGCCGCCTTGGTGGTCACGGGCTTCTTCGGCGCGTCCGAGGCGGGCTTCGCCTTGACCGGCTTGGCGGCCTTCGGCTTGGCGGAGGCCTTCAGCCGCTTCGGGAACGGGGCAGGCGGCAGGGGCGCCTCCTCCCCGTCGTCCGCGTCGGACTCGCCGTCGAAATCCGCGTCGAGATCTTCCGGGGTTCCGCCGCCGCGGCGCAGCGATTCCCGGATCAGGTCGTCGGTCAGGACGAGATGCGCCTCGGACAGGTCGCGCAGAGGCACCGAGACCCGGCTCGGAAAGCCTTCCTTCACGTCGGGCAGGTCGACCGGCACGGTGAGGGTCGCCGCATCCGGCTCGCCGATGATCCCGCGGAAGCGCTTGCGCCCGTCGAGCGGCACGGACAGCTCGATCTTGGCCTCGTAGCCGGCCCAGCGGGCGAAGTCCGAGACCCGGACCAGCGGCCGGTCGATGCCGGGAGAGGACATCTCGAGGTAGTAGGCGATGCCCACGGGGTCATCGAGGTCGAGGATCGGCGAGATCGCGCGGCTCACGGTCTCGCAGTCGTCGATGGACATCGAGCCGTCCGGGCGCTCGGCCATGATCTGCACGGTGCAGCCGTTGGCGCTCGACACCTTCACCCGCACGAGACGGAACCCGAGGCCCTCGATCGGACCCTCGATCACCTGCGCCACGCGCGCGGCGACGCCGGTCTCGCGAACGAGACGCTTCTCGGTCGGCTCGGGCGAGGGGACGGCGGACGGCTCGGACATGACTGCGCTCAGGGTCGGGCTCGCTGACGGGGCGGCGTTCCGGCCGGGGGCGACCAAGGCTTGCGGCAATAAAAAAGAGCGGACCCGGTGGGGCCCACTCCCGAACCGCAGCCTCACGACTGCAACCAGAACTGATGACGAACGATCTAGCGGGTGAACGCGCAGAATTCAAGCGTCTTCACGCTTGGCGCGGCGTTGCATGGGCCCGACGATGCCGGACGACCCGGAACGACTCATGGATCGATCCAGAGCCGCGGAAGGGCTCCCGCGGCGTCGGATCGTCGGTCGCCCGGGTCACCCCTCCTCGATGGGAAACGGCGTTGGCTCCCACCATGGCTCGACCTTGTGGAAGCGCGCCGCCTCGGCCTCCCAGCGGTGTAGGATCACGGCCAGGGCCGCACGGTCGCCGGTGCGCAGCGGTTCGACGATCTCGAGGATGCGGCGGCGGCGGCGCCGGTAGTCGGTGCAGCTGCCGGCCTTCTCCCAGGCCTCGATGGCGCGCCGCGTGCGCGCGCCGCGCTTGGGATAGTCGAGGATCTCCGGCGGCTCGTAATCGCCGTAGGTGTCGCTCTCGTACCACCGCCAGATCCGGGCGAGGTATTCGCGCGCCTCGTCCAGCGCGCCCGCCGCGAGGGCGATCGCCATGCGCTGCTCGTCGTGAAGGCCGAGGCTCGGGACGATGTGGCTGCGGTAGAAGTCCAGATAGGCATGGTGGTCGAGGGCCATCGGGCGCAGCAGCGGCAGGACCTGCTCCTCGACCGCACGCGTGAAGATGCGGCCGATCTCGGGATCGGCCCACGCGAAGTCCCCGACCGTGGCCGCCCACGCGGCGAGCTTGGGAAATTCCGGCCTCTGCTGGTAATCGGGCTGGAGAAAGTAGTCCCGCGTGAAGGGGGCCGGTCGGGGCTCGCGTCGAAATCCCTCGGAAAAACTTCCGACAACCCAATCCCAGGTCGCGCCACCCCAATACAAGGGCGTGATACTGTACCTGGGCCAAAACACATCCGCAGAGCTGCTGCGATGGATGTAGACCTGCGCGATGGTATGACGGATCGGGCGGATCCAGATCGCATGCGGGTTCACTTGGACGAAATCCGGATTGTGCTTCAGCACGTCCCGGAAAAGCCGAGCCAACTGCTTCTTGGTCGTCATCGCGATTCCCGCATCTGTATGACGATGATCCGTTGCGTTGCCGGAAAATACGTCTTCGATCTGGTGGCGTAGCGCACCCACTCGGACCAGCTGAGGCCGCGAAGTCCCGTCTTATAGTCATAGACGCAGGCGACGGCCGGCTGCGGACGATGGTATTGGTCGAGGCGGCTCGTGCCGGATTGACCATACGTGCCCTCGTCTCCATTTTTGAGGATCGATAGCTCCGATTTGAAATTGGCGATGTCTTGGGCTTTTGCCCAACGATCCATCAGCACGTGGATCGCGGTGCCGATGGCTTGCGGCGTTCGATACACACCGCTTCCTCGGACCGCCGCGGCGACCGCGTCGAGCTGGGTCTGGATCTCACCGGTCTTCGGGCAAGCGGCGTCGAGGGATGCCTGGTCGAGCGGGCCGACCCAGATCGCCGGCATGTGCCTGAAATCCTCGGCCCCACGGAACTCGTGCGCCGTGGTGCCGAGGACGGTGCCGTAGCGACCCCGCTGCGCCGAAAGCGTCGCGAAGAGCGTACCGGCGAGCTCGAGCGTCCGCAGGATCCGAACGGCCGCCAGGGCAAGCGGAACTGCCGGCAGGAAGGCGGGCTGCACCGTCGCGTCCGGCTCGGCACCGTTTGCCGTGAAAGTGCTGCGGCCCAGGATCTCGCCGGAGACGCCATCGCGGATCGTCTGCGTCGCGCCGAGGGTCTCGAAGACCCGGCTCTCGCCGTCCGGCGCGGTGACCGTATGCTGCTCGTCGAAGTCGCGCCGGCCCGCACGGATGCGGATCGAGAGGACGCGGGTGCCGTCGTCGAGTCGGGTCTCCTCGCGGCTCTGAGCGGGCTCGGCCACGGGCATCTGCGCCCATTGCGGCCTGACCAGCCGCAGCACGTCCGGATCGACGGTACCGCCACTTCCGCCGCCGTCGCCGACCCATTGCCCGCCGTTCGGTTGCCCGGCCGGCGCGCGCGGCTGCTCGGACCAGTCCTTCCGCCGCAAAACCTGCTCCAGGCGGAGCAGCTTCGTGTCGAGGGACAGCCCGGCCAGAAGCCCCTTCAGCTGCTGGATCTCGTCACCAATCCTCGGTTGTCTCGCCATGGCATCGATCCGAATCGGCTACGATTAGGAACAATTACCAGAACAAAACAGGTTTTTCCATCTTATTTTCCTATCCATTGCGTGCCTTGAGACGCTGTGCCGCGAACGGAACGGCGTTCGAAGTGCGCACCCGATAGCCGGTGCGGACCGGACGCCGACCCGGCTTTCGCGCGAGCCTCTCATGTCGCCGCGATGCGACCAAAGGCATTTGGCGCCCGAATCGGAAGCCGGTCGGCGCGAACTCCATGGGCGTCGTCTCAGCGCGAGGCCGCCGCGTAGGATACCACCGGTGGGGTCGGCGAGGGCGCGCGCTCGGTTCGCGCGACGGCGACCGCCCAGGCCACCAGCACGATCGCGACCGCGACGTCGCGCGGACGCGGCGGACGGGGTGCGCTTGGCGAATCAGGCATCGGATCGAGGCTCCTCGAAGGGGAGCGGCATCCTGCAACGGGGATGTTGCCGGATTATGTGGGAAATTCACCCACGAACTGCGGCGACGGCCGCATCAGCGCTCGGGCAGGGCGAAGACGGTCAGCTGGCCGCCGAGCGCAGTGTAGTCCGAGAGCGCCGCATAGCCACCGACCGCGCCAGCCCCGTCCGCCGGGTCGGTGAGGCCGGCGGCCAGGCCGATGCCGGCCCAGCCGCCGACGCCGGAGAGCACCGCCACGTATTGGCGGCCGCGATGGCGGTAGGTCATCACGTTGCCGACGACGCCGGACGGGGTCTTGAACCGGTAGAGTTCCCGGCCGGTCGCCGCGTCGACCGCCTTCAGGTAGCCCTCGAGCGTGCCGTAGAAGACCACGCCGCCGGCGGTGGCGAGCGCGCCCGACCAGACCGAGAACGGCTCGGGGTTCGACCAAGCGATCCGACCCGCGACGCCGTCCCAGGCGACGAACGCGCCGGTCCGGGTCTCGCCCGGCGGCGGCTGCAGCCCGACGGTGGCGCCGACGAACGGCACGCCTGTCGTGTAGGTGACGTGGAACGGCTCGTAGCTCATGCAGATGTGGTTGGTCGGCACGTAGAACAGCCGCGTCTCGGGCGAATAGGCCGCCGGCTGCTGGTTCTTCGCCCCGATCGCGCCGGGACAGATGCCGGCGGTGGTCTCGTCCTCGCCGGTCCGCTCGGGCGAGTAGGCCTCGGCGACGAGCGGGCGCCCGTAGGTCTTCGACCCCTTGTCCATGTCGACCTTGGAGGCCCAGTTGACGACCGGGTCGAACTTCTCGGCGACGAGGAGTTCGCCGGTGGCGCGGTTCAGGGTGTAGCCGAAGCCGTTGCGGTCGA
>NZ_VRUX01000238.1:0-6234 GCF_008039885.1 Methylobacterium sp. WL103 | reverse complement strand
GCGCCACCCACGCCCGCACCCGCGCCACCGGGTTCCGCCTCGACGAGGGCCGGCTCGTGGCCGTTGAAACCGAAGCCGGCGCGATCCCGTGCGACCGGGCGGTGGTCGCCGCTGGCGCCCGGTCGGGCGCGCTAACCGCATCCTTCGGCGACCGGCTGCCGCTGGAGAGCGAGCGCGGATACCACGTGATGATCGCCGACGCCGAGGCCGGCCCGCGCACCCCGGTGATGGCCTCGGACGCCAAGATGGTGGTCAACGCCATGGCGGGCGGCCTACGCGCGGCGGGGCAGGTCGAGTTCGCCGGGCTCGACGCGGCACCGAACTGGAAGCGCGCCGAGATCCTGCGCGACCACCTGACCAGCATGTTCCCGGACCTGCCCGAGACCGTGCCGGCCGAGCGCATCCGGATGTGGCTCGGCCATCGCCCGAGCATGCCGGACGGGCGGCCCTGTATCGGCCGCGCCCGGCGGACCGCGGACGTGGTCTACGCCTTCGGCCACGGGCATGTCGGCCTCGTCGGCTCGGCACGCACTGGGCGCCTCGTCGCGCAGCTCGTCGGCGGAGAGGCCCCGGAGATCCCGCTGGCGCCGTTCGATCCCCGGCGCTTCCTGTAAGGCGGCGGTACACCGCACACGCGTTTCCCTCCCGCGCAGAGGGGGGAGGGAAGAACGTACCGGGCCCGCTCCGCACCTTCCTGCCGATCAGCGGGAGCCGACGTTCGACGGCGTCGCGAAGCGGTTCGCCGGGAGCCGCAATCCGTAGCGGTGCATCAGATCCTCGACGATGAGCATGCGTCCCGCCCGCCGCAAGCGACGCGCCGGGAGACCTGCCTCACGCGTCCGTAGGCGCGTGGCCGTGTCTCGGCGCCCGCCTAGGGTTCGAACGGAAACCGCCGCACGATGCGGAACGGCGCCGCGCCGTCCTGGCGCAGCAGCGTGATCGCGTCGATCGTCAGGGAGAGCGGCGGGCAGCTTGCCGCCAAGCGGGCGCGCCAGGCCTCGCGGGCGTCGTCCGCGAGGCGGCCGGTCAGGGTCATGTGGAAACGGAACGCCTTGAAGACGTGCGGATAGCCCCAGCGATCGAAGAGCACACGGCGGCGCGGGTCGAGGTCCTCGGGGCGGCGCCGCGCCCGCTCGGTCGGGGTCAGAGGCGCCCGGAACGGGTCGAGGGCGGCGAAGCATTCGGCTGCGAACAGGCCAAGTTCCGGCGGCGGCGCGGTGGGCACCAGGGCGACGAAGTCCCCCAGCAGGACGACCGCGAGCGGCCCGATCGGCAGGAGAGAACGGGCATGCACCAGGTCGGTGCAGGCCGCGACCAGGTCGTCCTCGCTTCGGCCGGGGGCGAGGCGCATCGGGGCCTTCAGCGTCGCGTGGAAGCCGTAGACCCGCGGCGCCGCGGTGACGGCGGCGAGCGCTGCGCGGTCGGCCGGATCCCAGTCCGGCGGGGGCGTGTCGCCCAGGATCGCGTCGCCGAAGGCGGCCAGCGCTGAGCCGGGTTCGGGCGTCGTAGAGCGCGTAGCGGGTCGGGGCGTCCACGGGGCCGCTCGCTGCGGGAGTGACCGGGGTCGCGGCCCGCCGCGGATAAAACCCGGCCGCCGCTTCGGCAAGGCGTGGCTGCTCAGCCCCGCGGGATCGGGCGGTTGCGGCAGGCGGCGCGATATTGCTGCCGGCGCAGGCCGCGCAGGTTCCGGCGGTCGGCTTCCTGGGTGCAGGCGATCTTGCGGTCCGCCTTGTTCAGGCTCTTCGTGCCGCTCGACGGCACGTCCGTCGGCGCAGGCGCGGTGTAGGATTGGGCGAGACCTGCCGTCGTCAGCAGTGCGAGAACCAAGCTGCTTGCCAAGACTGTACGCATGCGACGAACTCCTGATTGCCGATCGCGCCGGCGGGGCAATAACCGGGCCAAGCTTGGCCGGGGGTCGAGGCCGATCGTTCAGGGGGCGCCCGCGGCCAGCGCGGCGACGACGCGGCCCGAATCCGAGACCCATCCGAAGATGCCGCCCTGCGCCACGATCATCGCGAGGCCCGCCGCGTGGAAGGCCGGAATATACGAGCCGCAGGCATCCGACACCACAAGGCAGCGGTAACCGCGGTCGTTGGCCTCGCGCACCGTGGTGTGGACGCAGACCTCGGTGGTGACGCCGCAGACGATCAGCGTGGCGATGGCGCGCGCAGTCAGGATCTCCGCGAGGTCGGTGGCGTAGAACGCGCCCTTGCCCGGCTTGTCGACCACGGGCTCGCCCGGCAGGGGCGCGAGGGCGGCGACGATGTCGTGTCCGGGTTCGCCACGGATCAGGATGCGGCCCATCGGCCCGGGCGCGCCGATGCGGGCCGAGGGCGCGCCGCGCTTGATCTTGGCAGCTGGCGCGTCCGACAGGTCGGGACGGTGCCCCTCGCGGGTGTGGACCACGAGGAGTCCGGCCTGCCGTGCCGCCGCGAGCAGCGCCTGTGCCGGCGGCACGGCGACGGCCAGCAGCGAGACGTCGTTGCCGAGGCTTTCGCCGAACCCGCCGGGCTCCAAGAAGTCGCGCTGCATGTCGATGATGACCAGCGCCGTCGTCGCAAGGTCGATTGCCAGCGGTGCCGGCTCGGCGTCCACGGTCACCATGGCGAAGGGTCTCCCGTCGTGCGGCCGACTCGGCGGCGCGCGACCCCGACGATGTCGTCCGACGGCGCGAAACGCATCCACAAAGACTGTCCGGCGCTGCTTCAATAGTGTGCGGGCGCTGCCGCCGCGATGGGCGACGACCCGGAACGTGGCGGGCGCGGTCCCGTCGGGGCCGCGGTCGCGGCCGTCCCGCCTTGGCTCCCGGCCAAGCCGTCACGACACCCGCGAGAGCGGGCGCCACAGGTAAGCCGGCGAATCTGTTGCCGAATTATGACTCGGCCGGCGCGTCTGCCCTGGTTGGCACGCGCTGGCATATCGGTTGCTGCCTGCTCGACGGATTTTCGGCACGGAGACGGCAGCCATGATCGCTCGAACCCTCGTTGCAGCGGCCCTGTCGCTCGGATTTGTCCAGGCCGGCGCGGCGGCCGACCTCGACGCGAAGAAGGCCCCGGTGGAGGCACCCGCCAAGGAGGCGCCGTTCTTCCTCTTCGCCGACACGCAGTTCAGCTATCGCTACCAGTTCCCGACCGTGTCGCCGGGCGTGCAGATCCAGAAGGCCGACGGGAGCTTCCGCAGCCGCGAGGCGCCCAAGCAGATCTACAACATCTCGCATGCCGACGCCTGGGCCTACGGCACGAACTTCTTCTCGCTCGACATCCTGAAGTCGGGCTCGCAGTTCCCGGCCGGCACCACGAACCCGCCCGGCAGCGTCGGCGCGCCGTTCTTCGCCGACTACGGCAACACAGAAGCCTACGGCCTGTATCGCGGCACGCTGAGCCTCAACGCGATCACGAACTCCAAGGCGTTCACGCTGCCCGGCATCGTGAAGGACGTGTCCCTCGCCTTCGGCTTCGACGCCAACTCGCAGAACGACGCGTTCGGCTCGAAGAAGCGCGACGTGGTCGGCGGCCTCAACTTCTCGTTCGACGTGCCGGCCGGCTTCCTCAACCTGTCGGTCCATGCCTACAAGGAGTGGAACCGCAACGGCTTCAACCTGCAGCCCGACCGCGACCAGAGCTTCGACGTCGTGCCGGAATTCGAGCTGGTCTACAATTTCCCCCTCGGCTTCACCAACCTGCCGTTGAGCCTCACCGGCTTCAACAACATCGTTCTGCCCAAGGGCCGCGGCGTTCAGAACACCGCCGACTTCGCCTTCAACCCGAAGCGCGGCCTCGAATTCCTCTCGCGCACCAACCTGGTGCTCGACGTTGGCAAGCTCATCTACGACCAGCCCAACAAGGTCGATGCCTTCATCGGCTTCCAGTACTGGCTGAACAAATTCGGCAACGTCGAGACGGCGACGTTCAAGGGAACGGAAGAGAAGAGCTTCCTCGCCGGCGTCGCGTTCCACATCTTCTGATCGCGGCTGGATCGTCGGTCGAGCGACCGCAACGGAATGGGAGACGGCATGACGGGATCCGACGCGAAGCTCCGGCGCCTGTGGGTCCGCGATCCGCTGGCGATCCTCGCGGAGGGGGCGGCCGGGGGCGTCGTGGTCGAGGGCACCCGCGTCGTCGAGTGCGTGGCGGCCGGCGCCAGGCCGGCCGCGCCGGTGGACGAGACTTTCGACGCGGCGCGGCATGTGGTGATCCCGGGGTTGATCAACACCCACCACCATTTCTTCCAGACGCTGACGCGGGCCCACCCGCTGGCGATCAACAAGCCGCTGTTTCCGTGGCTGAAGGCGCTCTACACGGTCTGGGACAAGATCACCCCCGACGCGTTCCGCCTCGCCACGCGGCTCGCCTACACCGAGCTCCTGCTCTCCGGCTGCACCACGGCGGGGGACCACCACTACCTCTACCCGAAGGGCCTGGAGGATTCCGTCGACGTGCAGGTCGACGAGGCGCAGGCCCTGGGCATCCGCGCCTTCGTCACCCGCGGCTCGATGAGCCTGTCGGTGAAGGACGGCGGCCTGCCGCCCGAGTGCCTGACGCAGGACGACGACACCATCCTCGCCGACAGCGAGCGGGTGCTGAACCTGTTCCACGACCCCAAGCCCGGCGCGATGGTGCGGATCGGGCTGGCGCCGTGCTCGCCCTTCAACGTCACCAAGCGGCTGATGCGCGAGAGCGCGGGCCTCGCCGACCGCTACGATTGCCAGCTCCACACCCATCTCGGCGAGACGCTGGACGAGGACGCCTACTGCCTCGAGATGTTCGGCCAGCGCCCGGTCGACTACCTCGAGGAGGTCGGCTGGATGAGCCCGCGGGCCTGGCTCGCGCACGGCATCCACTTCAACGACGACGAGGTCCGGCGTCTCGGCAAGGCCGGCGTCGGCGTGTGCCACTGCCCGACCTCGAACATGACCCTGGCGTCCGGCCAGTGCCGCACCTGCGAGCTGGAGGCGGCGGGCTCGCCGGTGGGCCTCGGCGTCGACGGCTCGGCCTCGAACGACAGCTCCAACCTGATGGAGGGCGTGCGCCACGCCCTGATGATCAACCGCCTTACCTATGGCGCCGAGCGGGTCACGCATCTCGACGCCCTGCGCTGGGCCACCGAGGGCTCGGCCCGCTGCCTCGGGCGCGACGACATCGGCCGGATCGCGCCGGGCCGCGAGGCGGACCTGGCGCTGTTCACCCTGGACGAGCTGCGCTTCTCCGGCGCGCACGATCCCCTGGCCGCCCTGGTCCTCTGCGGGGCGCACCGCGCCGACCGGGTGATGGTCGCGGGCGCGTGGCGGGTGGTCGACGGGCACCCCGTCGGCATGGACACGAGGAAGCTCCGCGAGGAACACGGCCGGCTCGCCCTCAGCCTCCTCGGCGACGCCTGATGGCGGGCGTGCCGTCGAACGCCGCCGGGACCGGCGTCGGCATCGGTACGAGCACCGGCATCGGCACAAGCATAAACAGCGGCACAAGCACCAACACCGGCACAACCACCAGCACCAACACAGGCATCGGCACCGCGCCGCTCTACGGGGCCTACGGCATCGTCAAGCGCTTCGGCGACTTCACCGCCAACGACGGCGTCGACCTCGAGATCCGGGCCGGCGAGATCCACGCGCTGCTCGGCGAGAACGGCGCCGGCAAGTCGACCCTGATGAAGATCCTCTACGGGCTGCTGGAGCCGACCGAGGGCGTCGTCACCCACCGGGGCGACATCGTGCGGCTGGCGAGCCCCGAGGCGGCCCGCGCCATCGGGATCGGCATGGTGTTCCAGCACTTCTCGCTGTGCGAGAACCTGACGGTCGCCGAGAACATCGCGCTGGTGATGCCCAAGGGCCTGTCGGGCAAGGCGCTGGCCGAGCGGATCGCGGCGCTCGGCGCCACCTACGGGTTGCATCTCGATCCCGGCCGGCCGGTCTGGTCGCTCTCGGCCGGCGAGCGCCAGCGCATCGAGATCGTGCGCTGCCTGCTTCAGGACCCGCGCCTCGTCATCCTCGACGAGCCGACCTCGGTGCTGACGCCGGGCGAGGCCGAGCTGCTGTTCTCCGTGCTGGAGCGGCTGCGCGACGAGGGCCGGGCGCTGCTCTACATCTCGCACCGCCTCGACGAGGTGCGCCGGCTCTGCACCCGCGCCACCATCCTGCGCCACGGGAAGGTCGTCGGCGCCTGCGACCCGCAGGGCGAGAGCGCCCGCTCGCTCGCCGCCCTGATGGTCGGGGCGCAGGTCGGCGCGGTCACCGGC
>NZ_VRUX01000237.1:0-6290 GCF_008039885.1 Methylobacterium sp. WL103 | reverse complement strand
CCGGGTCGCGCTTGGCCGTCTCGGCAGCCGAGCGGAACCGGGCGAGCAGGCGGTAGCCAGCCGGCCCCTGCGTGCCGAGGGCCTCGTAGGCCTTGTCGGCCTCCGCGACCTTGCCGTCGCGGGCGAGGCGGTTGGCCTCGTCGAATTGCTGCGAGGCGGCCTCGGCCGCGTTGCGCTGGGCCGTCTGCCAGTAGCGCCAGCCGCCGACGCCGGCCACCACCAGGATCGCCACCGCGATGATCACACCGCTGTAGCGGCGCCAGATCTCGGCGACCTTGTCTCGGCGATAGTCCTCGTTGACCTCGCGGATGAACTCGTTGTTCTCAGCCATCGTATCCCGGTCCGGCGCGTGAGCCAGACGACCTGAAGCGTCTCGATCGGCCCGCGCCTAGCACGCGGGCGCCGGTTTGGCGACCGGGCAGGCCTCAGGCTTGGCCCGGCCAGGCGTAGACGCCGATCAGCAACGGGTGGAGGTACTTGCCGAACACGAACCAGGCGACGACGCCGACGACCACCGCGATCGCGTCGTTGCGCCAGCCCGCAGGCGCCGCGGCGCCCCCGTGCTGCGCGACGACCTGGCCCGCGGTGAGTGCCCGGCGCTTGGCGCTGATCCGTGCGACCACCGCCCAGGCGAGGAACGAGCCGAACAGCAGGATCGAGCCGAGGTCGCCGTTGGCGAGCAGGTGCGCGGTCGCCCAGATCTTCACCGCGAGCAGCATCGGGTGCTTGGCTTTCGCCCGGATGTGACCCGGCAGGTAGGCCGAGGCCAGCACGATGAAGGCGAGCAGCACCAGGATCAGGGACAGGTGGCGCGTCCAGACCGGCGGATCCCAAACCGCGATGTAGCCGGCGGCGCGGTAATTGTGGAAGCCGACCCCGATCAGCACCAAGCCGAGGACGGACAGGAGCATGTAGCCGAGCTTGTACTTGCCCTCGCCGACCTGGCCGACGACCTCCGAGCGCTTGGCGCGCAGCATCGAGAAGGCATGGGTGCCGAGGAACAGCACCAGCCCGAGGATCAGGATCAACATGGAAGGGAACACTCGGCTGGGGAGGATCGGACGCCCCGCACCGGCGGGAAGCCATTCTGTAACGGTTCTGAACAGAAACTCCGGTGGTTTGTCCAGGCGCGCACGGTCTGCTTCAACCGCGCACGTCGTCTACGCGCGCCCTGGGCGCACCCACTGGTCACCCGCATGCGCCTCCGCCTCGTGCTCGCCGTCCTGTCGCTGCCGACGCTCGCGCAGGCGGCGGCCGAGCCGCCGCTGTCGAGCCTGACCCTGGTCGGGCCACCATCCCTCGTGTTCAAGGCCGGGCGCGACGCCTGCGACGGCGCCGACGTTCCCGACGCCTCCGCCCGCGCGTTCCGGGACGCCACCGGCGCCGTCGCCCTGTTCGGGATGCACTACCGCAACCGGGCCTTGCGCGGGCCGGACCTCGACCGGCTCAAGCTCGACTGCAAGGTGGTGCTGGACTCGGGCGAGAAGGCCGATCCGGCCCTCTACGACGACCGCTCCTGGATCACCGCCACCTGGACCGAGGACGGCACGGCGGTCGCCGCGCTCGTGCACCACGAGTATCAGGCGAACGAACATCCGGGGCGCTGCACCGCCAAGGGCTACGAGGCGTGCTGGTACAACACGATCACCGCCGCCGCCTCCACGGACGGCGGCCGCAGCTTCCTGCGCAGGGCGCCGCCGGCGGTGGCGATGGCGGCCCCGTTCCGGCAGGAGGTCGGCCAGGGGCGCCACCGCGGCTTCTTCAACCCCTCGAACGTGTTCGCCGACGGGCGCTTCCGCTATGTCTTCGTCTCGACCACCGGCTGGGACCGTCCCGGCGACCAGGAGGCCGGCGTCTGCCTGTTCCGCACCGCGACGCCCGCCGACCCGGCGAGCTGGCGCGCCTGGACCGGCACCGGCTTCACCGCCGCCTTCCCGGACCCGTACCGCACGAAGGCCGCAGCGAAGGGGGCCGAGACCTGCAAGCCGGTGGCGCCGTTCCCGACGCCGGTCGGCGCCGTGGTGCGCCACCGCGGCACGGGCGCCTTCGTCGCGGTCTTCATGGCCAAGAAAGGCGACATGGCCAAGAAAGGCGACGGTCCGGCCGGCGCGAGTTTCCCCGAATCCGGCTTCTACTGGACGAGCTCGCGCGACCTGCTCAGCTGGGACGTGCCGCGGCTGCTCGTCGCCGGGGCGACGCTCTACGACGACCCCTGCGCGGCGCCGGGCGGCCTGATCGCCTACCCCTCCCTCCTCGACCCCCGCGCCGAGGGCCGCAACTTCGACGACGTCGGCGACACCGCGATCCTCACCTACGTCACGCTGAAGACCGAGGGCTGCACCATCACCTCGGACCGCGACCTGCTGCGGCGGCCGGTGGCGATCAAGGTCTGGCCGTGACCGGTTCGTGACTTGATAGGCCGCGGGCTCGGCGGCATCGTGACGCCAGCAACGGAGCCGCCATGACCGCCCACCTGATCGCCTGGGACGAATGCGACGCGAGCGTCGCCGCCAACGGCGTCGCCAGGCGCAAGATCCCGGGCGCGGGCGCCAGCCTGGTGCGGATCGTCGTCCCCGCCGGCACCTCGGCCCCGCGGCACAGCCACGCCCACGAGCAGTTCGTGCAGGTGCTCTCCGGCTCCGGCACCCTGGAGACCGAGCAGGGCCGTGCGGCATTCGGCCCCGGCAGCGTGTTCCACTTCCCCCCGGAGGCGTGGCACGCGGCAGAGTTCACGACCGAGACCGTGCTGGTGGAGATCAACTTATCGGCGTGAAGTCCGGCGGACAGGTCGTTCGATGCCGCCCATCTCGTCAGCACCTTCGACATTCGGCACTCAGGATGTCGTGCGACCAACCTGCCCTGATTCGATCTGATCGACCCCGTTTTCGGTATCCTGCGCATAGCGCACGGATTCTCTGGCACGAAGAATTTTTCCCTCTTGTGGGTCGAAGGCTATGCCATCGGTCAGCGCCAGGCAGGCGGCCAGTGCCAACCAAGTGCCGGCGCAGCCCGGCAGGGTCGCGAAATTGAAGGCGTAGGTGTAAGGCCACGGCCCACCGAGATCGATGTCTTCATAGGTCTCCGCCAATTCTGTGAATGCGCAAGCGCCGAACTCGAACCCGGCCTCCCGGCCACGCCAGAGCGCCGAAAGGTGTCCTCGATGATATGCGAGATCCCGAGCCGGTTTCAATTTCAGATCGAACCCGAGGGCATCGATCGATGCCTGCCATTCTTCGATCGAGCCGATCGGACGCGCACAAAATGCGTAAGCTTCCATCGTCATAATCAATATTCCTGGATTTTTACGAGTGTTGCCGCGACGAATTTTGAAAACAATACCGAGGCATGCTTTACGGATATGCCGCGACTGATATGAATTTCGATGATCGGCACATCCAGGCCAATTCCCAGGCTACTGCGAAGCTCTCGAATTCGAGACGGCGTCAGGAGAGCACCTCCTGTCTGAAAGTCCCATACTGCCAGGATCGGAGAAGATTCGGTTCTACCATCGCGTAGAACGACATCGGTGCGGACGCTACCATCCAAACCGTATCGGACGGTATCTCCAAGACTGAAGCTTTGCTCAATCCCATGTCGACCGATGCCTGGAATATCGAGATCACGAAGCATTGCTGCCGTCGTCGTGTGCACTTGAACACCGTAAGCCGCGCCACTGCCTTCACCAACGATCGAGACGGCCTCCTTGACGACATCGACGAGAAGCTCGGTTTTCGCGTCGATCCTTGCATTCCCCGTTTTGTCTATTCGCGTGCATACGATCTGGCCGGCGCCGCCGATCCAGCACCCGTCTGGGCCGCGAGGTTGATCCTGTCGAAAGCCGGCTTTGAGGGAATGGCTGAGCGCAGACAGCATCGCGATCTGCAATCGGATCTCTGCGACCCTGTGCTTGAGCCGATGCCAGTCTCGTTGCTCGCTCATTACAGCGCTCCCTCGAAGGAGATGCCATGGCATAAAGTCCTATTATCGTCAATATTCCTATGCTTCAGGCCTTCTGGAGGGCTGCCCGATCCCCCGGCAATGGTTCCGACGCGCAACCGGTGCCGCGGCCGGTCCGACCTCAACTTTTCTTGCCCCCCGCGGCAAAAAGGCCTGTGTTGGCGGGTCTCGTGCACGTGTGTAAAGAAGACGGCTACGAAGGCTCGTCCGTGCACGCCGACGGGACGAGCGCGCCGATTTCGCCCGCATACAAGAACAGAGGCCATCCATGAGCGCCGGTACCGCTGCCGACAAGCATTTCTCGAATTCGTTCTTCGCGGCCTCGCTGAGCGACGCGGACCCTGAGATCGCCAAGGCCGTCGACCAGGAACTCGGCCGGCAGCAGCACGAGATCGAGCTGATCGCCTCCGAGAACATCGTCTCGCGCGCCGTGCTCGAGGCGCAGGGCTCGGTGCTGACCAACAAGTACGCGGAGGGCTATCCCGGCCGCCGCTACTACGGCGGCTGCCAGTTCGTGGACGTGGCCGAGAACCTCGCCATCGAGCGCGCCAAGCGCCTGTTCGGCGTCGGCTTCGCCAACGTGCAGCCGAACTCCGGCTCGCAGGCGAACCAGGGCGTGTTCCTGGCGCTGATGCAGCCCGGCGACACCTTCCTCGGGCTCGACCTCGCCGCCGGCGGCCACCTCACCCACGGCGCCCCGCCGAACGTGTCGGGCAAGTGGTTCAAGCCTGTCTCCTACACCGTGCGCCGCGACGACCAGCGCATCGACATGGAGCAGGTCGAGGCGCTGGCCCACGAGCACAAGCCGAAGGTGATCATCGCCGGCGGCTCGGGTTATCCGCGCCACTGGGACTTCGCCAAGTTCCGTGAGATCGCCGACGCGGTCGGCGCGTACTTCTTCGTCGACATGGCCCACTTCGCCGGCCTCGTCGCCGCCGGCGTGCACCCGTCGCCGTTCCCGCACGCGCACGTCGCCACCACCACGACCCACAAGACGCTCCGCGGCCCGCGCGGCGGCATGATCCTGACGAACGACGAGGCGCTGGCCAAGAAGTTCAACTCGGCGATCTTCCCTGGCATCCAGGGCGGTCCGCTGATGCACGTCATCGCCGGCAAGGCGGTCGCCTTCGGCGAGGCGCTGAAGCCCGAGTTCAAGATCTACGCCCGCCAGGTGATCGAGAACGCCAAGGCGCTGGCCGACACGCTGATGTCGGGCGGCTACGACATCACTTCGGGCGGCACCGACAACCACCTGATGCTGGTCGACCTGCAGCGGAAGGGCCTCACCGGCAAGGCGGCGGAAGCCGCGCTGTCGCGGGCCGACATCACCTGCAACAAGAACGGCGTTCCCTTCGACACGCAGAAGCCGACGATCACGTCGGGCATCCGCCTCGGCACCCCGGCCGGCACCTCGCGCGGCTTCGGCGTCGCCGAGTTCAAGCAGATCGGCGGCTTCATCGTCGAAGTGCTCGACGGCCTGGCGGCCAAGGGCGAGACGGGGGATCCGGAGGTCGAGGCCTCGGTCAAGACCCGCGTCCACGCGCTCACCGACCGGTTCCCGATCTACGGCTGACCGGAACGCCGCCGGCACCTCACTTCCGGCGTGCACCGCAACACGATAGAGACGGCCGCGGATCGCCACGATCCGCGGCCGTTTTCGTTTCGCGAGAGGCAGCCGTCTTTCCGGCTCGATGAAAAGGTCCGCCCGATGCGGTGTCCCTATTGCGGCGGCTCCGAGACGCAGGTGAAGGATTCGCGGCCGAGCGAGGACGGGGCCGCGATCCGCCGCCGCCGGGTCTGCCCGGACTGCGCCGGCCGGTTCACCACTTTCGAGCGGGTGCAGCTGCGCGAGCTCGTGGTGCTCAAGCGCTCGGGCAAGCGCGTCCCCTTCGAGCGGGACAAGCTCCAGCGCTCGATCGGCGTCGCCCTGCGCAAGCGCGCGGTCGACCCCGAGCGGATCGAGCGGCTGGTCAGCGGCAT
The DNA here is from genome assembly GCF_008039885.1 of Methylobacterium sp. WL103. Taxonomy (NCBI): domain Bacteria; kingdom Pseudomonadati; phylum Pseudomonadota; class Alphaproteobacteria; order Hyphomicrobiales; family Methylobacteriaceae; genus Methylobacterium; species Methylobacterium sp. WL103. The sequence continues at coordinate 353 of NZ_VRUX01000237.1, read as the reverse complement.
CACTCGCCAGCTCGAGAGCGGCGGCGAGGCCGAGATCACCTCGGAGGCGATCGGGGAGCTGGTGATGGAGGGTCTGAAGGGCCTCGACGATGTCGCCTACGTGCGCTTCGCCTCCGTCTACAAGAACTTCCGCGAGGCCAAGGACTTCGAGGACCTGCTCGGAACGCTCGCAGAGGCCGGGGTCGCCCCGCCCGAGGGCGTCGTGGCGGGCAAGCCGCGCCCGGCGCGGTCCCGGTCGTGATCGCCGACGTGCGCTTCATGCGCCTCGCCCTGGCGCTCGGGCGGCGCAACCTCGGGCGGACCTGGCCGAACCCCTCGGTCGGCGCCGTGGTGGTCGCGGGCGAGCCGGGCGC
>NZ_VRUX01000236.1:0-6297 GCF_008039885.1 Methylobacterium sp. WL103 | reverse complement strand
TCGCCGGCGTGGCTCGGCCGCGTGGTCGACGCGCTCGGCCGACCGGTCGACGGTCTCGGCCCGCTCGCCAACGGACCTGAGATCTATCCGCTGCGCGCCGACCCGCCGCCGGCCCACGCCCGCCGCCGGGTGGGAAAACCGCTCGACCTCGGCGTCCGCTGCCTCAACACCTTCCTGACGATGTGCGCCGGCCAGCGCATGGGCATCTTCGCCGGCTCGGGCGTCGGCAAGTCGGTCCTGCTGTCGATGCTCGCCCGCTACACCGCCGCCGACGTCGCGGTGATCGGCCTCGTCGGCGAGCGCGGTCGCGAGGTGCAGGAGTTCCTGCAGGACGACCTCGGCGCCGCAGGCCTCGCCCGCTCCGTCGTGGTGGTCGCGACCTCGGACGAGCCGGCCCTGATGCGCCGCAACGCGGCCTACGTGACCCTCTCGGTCGCCGAACACTTCCGAGACCAGGGTGCCAAGGTCCTGTGCATGATCGATTCGATCACGCGCTTCGCCATGGCCCAGCGCGACATCGGGCTCGCCGCAGGCGAGCCGCCGACGGCCAAGGGCTACACCCCGACGGTGTTTTCCGAGCTTCCGCGGCTGCTCGAGCGGGCAGGCCCGGGGGTGGGGGAGGGGACGATCTCGGCCCTGTTCACCGTGCTGGTGGAGGGCGACGACCATAACGAGCCGGTGGCCGACGCGGTGCGCGGCATCCTCGACGGGCACATCGTGATGGAGCGGTCCATCGCCGAGCGCGGACGCTACCCGGCGGTGAACGTGCTGCGCTCGGTCTCGCGCACCATGCCGCGCTCGTGCGATCCGGCGTTCCTGCCGGTGGTGCGGCGGGCGCGCAAGCTGCTGGCGACCTACGCCGACATGGAGGAGCTGATCCGCCTCGGCGCCTACCGCGCCGGCGCCTCGCCCGAGGTCGACGAGGCGGTCGCGCTCATGCCGCGATTGGAGGCTTTTCTGGGGCAGGGTAAGGAAGAAGCAACCTCCATCGGCGATGGTTACGCACGGCTCGCGGAGATCGTGGGCGGGTCCTGAGGCGGACGGTGCGGCGGGTCCTGGCCGCGTCGCACGTCCGGTACTACCGGGATCTCGTGCGTTGTGTGGAGTGAGCGTATCCCATGAAATCGCGTGACACGCTGATCCGGCTACGCCGATTCCAGGTCGACGAGAAGCGTCGCCGCGTGACTCAGATCGAGATGATGATGGCCGACTTCCAGCGCATGGCGATGGAGCTCGACCGCGAGGTGGTCCACGAGGAAGCCCGCGCCGGCATCACCGACACCGGTCACTTCGCCTACCCGACCTACGCCCGCGCCGCCGCCGTCCGCCGGGACAACATGCGCCAGTCGGCGATCGCGCTCGAGAGCCAGCTGGCCGAGGCCAAGGCCGAGCTCGGCGAGGCGTTCGAGGACCTGAAGAAGGTCGAGATCCTTGACGACCGCGAGCGCTCGGCCGAGCGCGCCGCCGAGGCTGTCCGCGAGCAGGCGGCGATGGACGGCATCGGCCTATCGCGCGCCCGCGCCTAAGGCCGGGCAGCACGAAACCGTCATGATCCGATGACACTAGACCGTGCAGGCGCGCCCCGCCGGGCGTGCTTGCGGTGCGTCGCGTCCTGACGCATCAGGGGTTTCCCCGAGGTGCCGGTGTCCATGAAGAAGATCAGCGATTTCATCTGGCCGATCGTCGGCCTCGCCGCGGTCGCCGTCTCGGGATACCTGCTCTTCCGTGAGCTGCGCGGCATCTCGATGTCCGAGATCCAGGGCAGCCTCGCCGCCATCCCGCTGCACCGCTTCCTCCTGGCCGCGCTCTCCACCCTCGTCGCCTACGCCGCGCTCGCCTGGTACGACCGGATCGCGCTGTTGCACCTCGGCGTCACGCACATTTCGACGTTCTTCGTCTCGGTCTGCTCGTTCACCACCTACGCGCTGTCGCACAACATCGGCGCCTCGGTCTTCTCCGGCGCGGTGGTGCGTTACCGCGCCTACACCGCCAAGGGCCTGTCGGCGGCACAGGTCGCGGTGCTGGTCGCCCTGTGCTCCTTCACCTTCGGCCTCGGCACGATCCTGCTCGGCGGATTCGTGCTGGTGGCGCTACCCGACACCCTGACGCGGCTGCAGGGCTACCTTCCGGCGATCCTCACCAATCCGAGCACAGCCCGGACGCTCGGCGCGGTGCTGCTCGGCGCCGTGGCACTCTACGTCGCCGGCTCGCTGCTCAAGCTCAAGCCGCTGACGATCCGGTCGTTCAAGCTCGAATATCCGCGCCCCCGCATCATGATCCGGCAGATCATCGCCGCCCCGCTGGAGCTGCTCGGCGCGGCCGGGATCATCTATTTCGCGTTGCCCGAGGCGCATAACCCGGGCTTCCTGGTGGTGCTGGCGGTGTTCCTCGCCTCGTTCTCGGCGGCCCTCGTCTCGAACGCCCCCGGTGGCCTCGGCGTGTTCGAGCTGGTCTTCGTCGTGGCGATGCCCGACATCGCCAGGCCGGCGATCATCGCAGCGCTGCTCGTGTTCCGGATGTTCTATTTCTGGCTGCCGTTCCTGATCTCGGTCGTCGTCGTGCTGCTCTACGAGCGAAACCGACTGGCCGGCGCGCTTCGCGGGACCGGGACGCAGACGGCTCGCGCCCCGGACCCGCCGCTCGTCGCCCAGGGCCTCGATCCGGCGAAGATCGAGCGAGACCTCAAGCGCAAGACGGTGTGAGAAGAAGGGCCCATGGCGCAACCGCTCGACCACGGACGCTTGCGCCAGGCCCTCGAGGCGCTTGGATCGGACCTTGCCGCGCGCGGCGTCTTCATCGAGTTGGCCATCTACGGTGGCGGCGCGCTGATCCTTCAGTTCGAATGGCGCCGATCGACCTGGGACGTGGACGCGGTGGTGCGGGAAGGCTTCGACGAGGCGGTGCTCGCACCTTCCGTCGCCCGGGTCGCCAGGGAGATGGACCTCGATTCCGATTGGCTCAGCAACGCGGTCGGCATGTTCACGCCCCTCGACGAACCGGAGTCCTTGTTCGAGGTGTCGGGTGCGTATCCGTCCGAGGGCCCCCCGGGGCTGAGGACGCTCCTGGCACGCCCGCACTATCTCCTCGCCATGAAGCTCCGAGCCTTGAGCAGTCTCGATCGGGGCACGCGCGACATGGACGACGCCCGCGCGCTGGCCGCCCATCTCGGGATCGTCGACCTCGAAGGCTTGGTCACCCTCTACGCGTCGATCTACGACGAAGCCCCGACCATCGACGCGCGATTGCGCTTCCCGGCCATCCTGGATGCGTCCCCGTGAGACCCGCCACGCTTCACGAGGTCGCCGTCCGCATCCGCGAGGATGGCGACTGGGATCACCACAGCCGTGAGTTCCTCGACGCGTTCTATGCGCTCGACGGCAGGATCGAGCGGCAGACGGCGATGGTCGCCGACGATCCCGGCCTCGTCGGCGTTCCGCGCGCGGACGCCTATCTCGGGGCGATGGGCGAACATCTCGCCCGCCGTTGGGGATTGCCGATCCCCGCATGGGTGCGGGAGGACGCGCGCTATCTCACGACGGCTTGGTTCCTGCCGGACGAGCCGAACCTGCGCGATTACCTTCTCTGCGCGAGCCCGGTAGCCTTCCGCGTGCGCTTGATCTTCACAGGTCCGGACCCGCTGCAACGCGCACGCTTCCCCTATCACCGCGGCGTTCGCACCCTGCCGTTCGACTATCCGCCGCCCGACCTCACACCGAGCCGACGTTGCGCAGCCGCGCCCGCGCATGGATCTCCGCCTGGCTCATCACCGGGGTCTCGCGGCGGAAACGCTCGATGATCGAGCGCACGAACGGCCGGGCTTGAACCGAGGTGACGAGGACCGGCATCTCGCCCATCCGCGCCGCGGTCTCGAACCGGTCGCGCACCGTCTGCACGAACTCGGTGAGCTTCGAGGGCTGCATCGCGAGGTAGCGCTCGTCGCGCTCGCCCACGATCGAATCCAGGAAGGCCTGCTCCCAGGCCGGCGACAGGGTGATGATCGGCAGCATGCCGTCCGGCCCCTGGTACTGGGCGCAGATCTGGCGCCCGAGGCGCGCGCGGACGTGCTCGACGATGTCGCGCGGGTTCTTTACCGATCCGGCCACCTCCGCGATGCCCTCGACGATGGCGCCGAGGTCGCGGATCGAGACCCGCTCGGCAAGCAGGAACTGCAGCACCCGCTGGATGCCAGTGGTGTTGATCTGCGAGGGCACGACCTCCTTGACGAGCTCGGCGTGCTCCTTTGACAGCTCGCGCAGCAGCTTCGAGACCTCGACGTGGTTGAGCAGCTCCGAGACGTGCGCCTTGATGATCTCGGTGAGGTGCGTCGAGACCACGGTGGCGGCGTCGACGACGGTGTAGCCCTTGAGCTGCGCCTGGTCGCGCAGGGACGCGTCGATCCAGGTCGCGGGCAGGCCGAAGGTCGGCTCCAGCATATGCTGGCCAGGCAGCTGGACCTGGCCGCCCATCGGGTCCATCGCCATGAACTGGCCGGGGAAGATCTGGCCGGTCCCGGCCTCGATCTCCTTGACGCGCACGACGTAGGCGTTGGCGTCGAGCTGGACGTTGTCGAGGATGCGGACCGACGGCATGACGAAGCCGAGGTCGGCCGCCAGCTGGCGGCGCAGCGCCTTGATCTGGTCGGTCAGGCGGTCCTGGCCCTCGCCGCTGACGAGGGCGAGCAGCGCATAGCCCATCTCGAGCTTGAGGTCGTCGAGCTTCAGCAGGTCGGTGACCGTCTCCTCCTTGGCCGCGGCCGCCGCCGCGACGGCGGCGGGGTCCATCGGCACCCCGGCCTCGTCGAGAGGCGGCGCCTCGCGGGCGGTCTTGGCGAAGCGCCAGGCGGCGTAGCCGGAGGCGCCGGCGAGCGCCAGGAACGGCAGCATCGGCATGCCGGGCATCAGCGCGATCAGCACCATGACGCCCGAGGACATGCCGAGCGCCTTCGGGTAGTTGGCGAGCTGCTTGCCGAGCGCCTTGTCGGCCGAGCCCTTCACGCCCGCCTTCGAGACCAGGATGCCGGCGGCGGTCGAGACGATCAGTGCCGGCACCTGCGAGGCGAGGCCGTCGCCGATGGTGAGGAGCGTGTAGCTCTTGGCCGCCGCGCCGATCGCCATGTCCTGCTGCGCGACGCCGATGATGATGCCGCCGACCACGTTGATGAAGGTGATCAGCAGCGCCGCGATCGCATCGCCGCGTACGAACTTCGAGGCGCCGTCCATGGCGCCGAAGAAGGACGATTCCTCTTCCAAGGCCGAGCGCCGCGCCTTGGCGACCTTCTCGTCGATCAGGCCGGCCGAAAGGTCGGCGTCGATCGCCATCTGCTTGCCGGGCATCGCGTCGAGGGTGAAGCGCGCCGCGACCTCGGCGATGCGGCCCGAGCCCTTCGTGATGACGACGAAGTTCACGATGATCAGGATCGCGAACACGATGATCCCGATGACGAAGTTGCCCCCCATCACGAAGTTGCCGAACGCTTCGATGACGTGGCCGGCCGCCGCCGTTCCCTCGTGGCCGTGGCCGAGGATCAGCCGGGTCGAGGCGAGGTTCAGCGCCAGCCGCAGCATGGTCGCCATCAGCAGCAGCGTCGGGAAGACGGTGAATTCCAGCGGGTTGTCGATGAACAGGCCCGTCATCATGATTAGCACCGACATGATGATCGACACGGCGAGCAGCAGGTCGAGCAGCACCGACGGCAGCGGGAAGATCAGCACCGCGAGGATGCCCATCACCGCGGTCGCAAAGAACAGGTCGGTGCGCTTGGAGAGCGCGTCGAAGCTGGCGCGGTTCGGCATCGAGAAGCCGCCGAGCGCCGACATCCCTCCGGTCCGCTCCGGCGCGATCGCCGTCTCGCTCATGTCCCTGACCCCCGCCCGCGACGGGCGGACCCGGTAAGATTTGCCGGTTGGATGGTTAGCGTCCTGTTAACGCGACGTCCCGACGACGCCATCGGCCAAGCTGGAACCCGGCTCCGCTCCGGCGGCTTGAACGGGCTCGGGATCGGGCCCGCCGCACGAGCAGGCGCGCGATCTGACGTTCAACGACCGGAGGAACCACCATGGCGATGCGAGCCATCACCGCCCTGTTCGACGATTACGACGCGGCGGCCCGCGCGGTCGACAAGCTCGAAGCCGAGGGCATCCCCCACGGCGACATCAGCATCGTGGCCAACAACGCCGAGGACCGGCATGCCGGCCGCCACCACCGGACCGATCCCGGGGATCGCGAGCATGCCGAGGCCGGCCAGGAGGCCGGCGCCGCCGCCGAGCACCGTGCCGAGCGTCGCACCGGTGCCGGCGC
>NZ_VRUX01000235.1:0-6350 GCF_008039885.1 Methylobacterium sp. WL103 | reverse complement strand
GCCCCTCGGCCTCGCGGCGGTCGCCGCGACCACGGCGCTGCGCCTCGGGGGAGGGCACCACGGCAACGCGATCCAGGTCGGCTTCACGCTCGTGAAGCTCGCGCTGATCGTGCTCTTCATCGTCGCGGGCTTTGCCGGCGGCGGGGGCGGTTCGATCGGCTTCCTGCCGAGCGCCTCCGACCCGGGGCAGATCTTCAGCGCCAGCTTCGCGGTGAGCCTCGTCTTCGTGATGTACGCCTACACCGGCTGGAACGCGGCGACCTACATCGTCGGAGACCTCGCCGACCCGCCGCGCAGCCTGCCGCGTGCGCTGTTCGTCGGCACGGGCGTCGTGCTCGTGCTCTACGTCGCCCTGAACGCGGTGTTCCTCTACACGACGCCGACGGCGGAGCTCGCCGGGCAGATCGAGGTCGCCCTGATCAGCGGGCGGCACGTGTTCGGCGAGGCGGGCGGCCGGCTCGTCGGCCTGCTGATCTGCCTCGGCCTGATTCCGACGATCAGCGCGATGATGTGGATCGGCCCGAGCGTCACCGTGGCGATGGGCGAGGACGTGCCGCTGCTGGCGTTCTTCGCGCGGCGTTCCCGAACCGGCGTGCCGGTGGCCGCGACCCTGCTCCAGGCCGCAATCGCCAGCCTCCTGCTCCTCACGCGGAGCTTCGAGGCGGTGCTGGAATTCATCCAGTTCGGCCTGATCCTGTCCTCGTTCCTCGCCGTCCTCGGCGTGATCCGGCTGCGCGTCACGCGGCCCGACCTGCCGCGGCCGGTTCGCGCCTGGGGCTATCCGGTCACGCCACTGGTCTTCCTCGGCGTGACGCTGTTCATGCTGGTCCACCTCGTCGCCTCGCGCCCGGTCCAGGCGCTGGCGAGCCTGCTCCTGATGGGGGTCGGCCTGGTACTGTTCCGCGTTGCGGACCGGCATGCCCGGCGCAGGGGCCGGGCGCCGGGGCGATGAGGCGGCACGACGCGATCAGCGCGCGGGCGCCGCCTCGTTCGCGCGCAGCACGTCGAGCCGGTACTCGGCGGTGCGCGATTGCTTCAGCACCTGCGCGAATCCCTTCGCGCCGGCGATGAAGCCTTCGGCCGCGTCGTCGCCCGAGAGCGGGTAGTGGGCGACCCCGAGCCAGTGCACCAGGACGATGTCGGCGCCGGGCAGCACCGCGCCCTCCACCCGGGCGACCAAGCGCGCGAGGTCGGCGCGGTCGAGGTAGTAGGCCACCTCCGAGATCACGATCAGGTCGAAGCGCCCGTCGGGCCATTGGCCGGGGACGGCGGCGAGCTGAAAGCGCGCGTTCGGGCAGTCGGCGCAGCGGGCGCGCGCGGCCTCCAGCACGGAGGGCACCACGTCGAGCCCGAGCACGGCGTCGCAGCGCCCGCAGAGCTGGTGCGTGAACACGCCGATGGAACAGCCGACGTCCAGGGCGGAGGCGTAGTGCGGCCGGGGCAGGGCTTCGAGGGTGGCCTGGTACTTGGCGCGCTCGTAGGCGCTGGTGGCGAACTTCCACGGGTCGGCTTCCGTGGCGTACATGCCCTTGAAGTAGTCCGTATCGAGGGATTTCGCGCGCCGGCCGGACTCCGTCACGGCCGGCTCCTGCGCCCCGGCCTGCGCGGCCGCCATCCCGAGCATCGCCCCGGCGGCGACGGAGCCCCCGGATCGCAGCAGGACACGGCGTGACGGTCGTCGGCTGTCGCGCACATGATCCTCACGGGTCGTCGGGTTTCCGATGAGCGCAACCTCACCCGGTGGCGGCGGTTCCGCGGGCGGCGGGCCGGTCGCCGGCCTCCGAGAGTTCACGCTCCCGGAACATCGGCCCCGCGGGCCCGGTTGAGAGGGCCTGATCGGGAGTGAAACGCATGGTCGACGTCGCAGAGATCAAGGAACACGCAGACGTCGTGGGGTCGGACGGAGCCCACGTCGGCACGGTCGACCACGTCGACAAGGGCGAGATCAAGCTGACGAAGAAGGACGCCGCGGCCGGCGGCCTGCATCACTACATCCCCGTCGACTTCGTCCAGTCCGTCGAGGGCGACACGGTGCGCCTCGACCGCCCGGCCGAGGAGGTCAAGCGCGAGTGGTCGACCTCCTGACCGAGCGAGCCGGGCCGTGCGCGACGCGCGCGGCCTCCATAGTGGGTCGCACGCGTTCGGCGTGGCCCGCGGCGAGGCCGGCCGACAGCCAGGCACGCACCCTTGCACCAAGCCGGCGACCGGCGTTCCGCAAGCTTTGACGAGCAGCGATGTCCGATGACGACACCGAGGCGTTTCTGCGCGACGTCCGCGCGGCGCTCGCAGCCAGCCCCCGCCCGGAGGACCCGTCCCTCGAAGCCCTGCAGCGCATCGCGACCTGGCTGCGCACACCCATCGCGGAGGAGACGCCGGCCGAGGACCGAATCGACGCAGCGGACGGGCCGCAACGGGACGATCCTGACATTCCGGTGGGGTAAGGCGCGTGTGGCCGGCGGACCCGCTGGGCGAGCGTCCCAAAACCCGAACGGGGCGGCCCCGCGTCGCCGGAGCGAGCAGGGCCGCCGCAGCGGATCGGGCGGATCTGCCGGCTGGCGATGCAGCGTTCACCAGAATGCGCCGGACAGGTTTCGGAAGGATGACCGGTGCCGCCGGACTCCACGGTGGGCGAGGGGCGCCGGCGATCAACGATCCGTGTGGGGTGGAACGCCGGCCAGCGCGCAGCCGTTTCTGGCGCCTCACCGGAGCATCCCGTCATGACGTTCAATCGCGCCGCCGCCGTCGTCGCCGGCAGCCTCCTCCTCGCGGTCCCGGCCTATGCGCAGGGCACGGCCCCCAGCCCCGGCGTGGTGCCCGGCTCGGCGGCGTCCGCACCGGCGCCGACGGGGAAGCCCGCCGTCCCGAGTGCGGAGCGGACCGCCAAGTCGAAGGACTGCTCGATGCAGGCCGACAACCAGGGCCTGCACGGCAAGGCGCGCAAGAAATTCCGCAACGCGTGCAAGCACGGCCTGAGCTGACCCGCCGGCCGGCGCCGCCAGATACTGATCGACGCGGACTCCGAAGCGTTCGGCGTGCCCGCTCGATCACGGGCGCCGTCGGACGCGCGGACCTTCAGGCCATTCCCCGAAGAACGCCAAGCCGGTCGCGACATGCCTGAAGACGTCATGGGCGACCGCGCGTTCTGGCTGTTTCTCGCGGTCGCGATCCCCGTCCTGTTCTTTCCGGTCGGCATCGCGCTGTGGAAGGGGCGAAACGTCGGCCCGGTGATCGCCCTCAACCTCGCGTTCTGGCCGGCGGCCCTGGCGCTCGCCCTAAGGACGCGGCGGCGATGACGACGCCCCGCTCGCACCGGCGTCCCGCAACCGGCTAGGATGCGCCGAACGGCCGGCGAGCGGGAGCCTTGCGATGCACGATCCTCACCAAGATACGCCTCACGAAGACACGCCTCACCAAGATACGCCCCACGACGACACGTCCCACGGCCATCCGCACGAAGGCGAGGCGCCGGGCGCCGCCACCGAACGCTGGAAGCACGACGGCGTGCGGGTGATCCCCGGCGACAAGCTCGACGCCAACACCGCGCAGACGCCGGGCATGTTCCGGCAGGCGGCGATCGACCATGCCCGCGTCGGCGCGCAGAAGATCTGGGCCGGCACCGTGGCGATCGAGCCCGACGCCAAGACCGGGGTGCACCATCACGGCGCCCTGGAGAGCGTGATCTTCGTGCTGTCGGGGCGCGCCCGGATGCGCTGGGGCGACCGGCTCGAATACGTCGCGGAAGCCGGCCCCGGCGACTTCATCTTCGTGCCGCCCTTCGTGCCGCACCAGGAGATCAACGCCTCGCCCGACGAGACCCTGCAATGCGTGCTGGTGCGCTCCGACAACGAGGCGGTGGTGGTCAACATCCCCGACGTCGAGCCGGTGGAGCGCCCCGAGGCCGTCCACTGGGTCGACCCGATCCACAAGCACCCGTAAGGCGAGGCTGGAGCCGGGCTCTCCGGTGCGTGCGCAGGCTCGGCTGAAACGGCCCGCCGCCCGGTGCGTTCTCGCAAGGCGGGCGGTGGGACTCCAGGCTCGCGCGAGCTTCACGACCGGATGGCGGGGTAGGGCACCTTGGGACAGGACACCGCGAGACACGGCACGATGCGCCTCGGTGCGTTCTTCTACGCCACCGGCCACCACGTGGCGGGGTGGCGCCATCCGTCGAGCGAGGCCGACGGCGGCCTCAACCTCGAACGCTACGTCGGCTGGGCGCAGCGGGCCGAGGCGGCCAAGTTCGACCTCGTCTTCCTCGAGGACGGCTCCGGCATCCGCGACGGCAACCTGCGCTCGTCCGAGCGCACGGCCCGCTCCACCCACTTCGAGCCGGTGACACTGCTCTCGGCGCTGGCCGCGGTCACCCACCGGATCGGGCTCGTGGCGACCACATCGACCAGCTTCAACGAGCCCTACAACGTCGCCCGGCGCTTCGCCTCCCTCGACCACCTCAGCGGCGGCCGGGCCGGCTGGAACCTCGTCACCTCGACCACCGACGCGGAAGCCGCCAACTTCGGCGAGGCCGGCATCGCCCGCCACGGCGACCGCTACGCCCGGGCCGAGGAATTCGTCGACGTGGTGCTCGGGCTGTGGAACACCTGGGACGACGACGCGGTCGTGATCGACCGCGCGAGCGGCCAGTTCTCGAAGCCCGACGGCTTCCGCCCGCTGAACCATCGCGGGACGCATTTCGAGGTGCGTGGACCGCTCAACATCTCGCGCACGCCGCAAGGCCAGCCCGTGGTGGTGCAGGCGGGCTCGTCGGGGCCGGGCAAGGATCTGGCGGCCCGCACCGCAGAGGTCGTGTTCACCGCCAACCAGACGCTCGCGGAAGCGGTGGAGTTCGCCGGCGACCTCAAGGCGCGCCTGCCGCGGTTCGGCCGCAGCCCCGACGACCTCAAGGTGATGCCGGGCCTGTTCCCGGTGGTCGGGCGCAGCGAGGCGGAGGCGCGGGCCAAGTTCGAGGCGCTGCAGGACCTGATCGACCCGGTGGTGGGCGTCGCCCTGCTCGAGCGGATGGTCGGCAGCTTCGACCTCTCCGGCTTCGATCCCGACGGCCCGGTGCCGGAGCTGCCGGAGGCCGAGGGCGCCAAGTCGCGCCAGCAGCTGATGTTCGACCTCGCCCGCCGCGAGGGCCTGACCCTGTGCCAGCTCTACCTGCGGATCGCCGGGGCGCGGGGCCACTCGCAGATCGTCGGGACGCCCACGCAGATCGCCGACGAGATGGAGGCGCGCTTCCGGGCCGGCGGGGCCGACGGCTTCAACGTCATGCCGGCGACCCTGCCCGGCGGCCTCGACGACTTCATCGAGCTGGTCCTGCCGGAGCTGCGCCGGCGCGGCCTCGTCCGGACGGAATACGCGGGCCGCACCCTGCGCGACCACCTCGGCACCCGTCCGCCCGCGAGGGTCCCGCGCCCGTGATGGCGCCGCGCCCGCGACAACGCGCCGGCGCAACGATCGGAGGTGGGGGGGGATTGGGCTCGGGCGCTGCCACGTTCCCGGACGCGCTTTCATCCCCCGACCGACGAGACAACGATGACGCCTCAATTCTGGCTGTGGCTGGGCTGCGCCGGCATGGCCGCCGGAGCCGCCGCGATCCTGTTCCTGGCGAAGCGGCGGACGCCCACCGAGGAAGCCGACGGGATCATCCACGGGATCGTGCCGATCATCGCCGCCTGCTCCTACTTCGCCATGGCGACGGGGCAGGGCAGCATCACCCTCCCGGCCGGCCCCGACGCGGCGGACGTCGCGCGGCAATTCTACGTCGCGCGCTACATCGACTGGACCTTCACCACGCCGCTCCTGCTCGTCGGGCTCGCGCGCACCGCGATGCATTCCGGCATGCGCCGGCAGGCCGTGGTCTGGGGCCTCGTCGGCTCCGACCTGATCATGATCGTCACGGCGCTGGCCTTCGGCCTGTCCGAGGTCGTCGCGGTGAAGTGGACCTGGTTCGCCATCTCCTGCGGCGCGTTCCTGGCCGTGTTCTACGGGATCTTCGTGCAGCTGCGCGAGGAGAACGCCGCCGAGCGGGCCGACGTGCGAAAAGCCTTCCTGCGCAACGCCGTGTTCCTCACCGGAGTCTGGTGCGCCTACCCGGTGGTGCTCCTCGTCGGCCAGGACGGCCTCGGCCTGCTCTCGCCCGCCGTCGCGCTCGCCGTGGTCGCGCTCCTCGATCTGACCGCCAAGGTCGCCTACGGCATCATGGCGACGATCGAGACGACCCGCGCCGTCGATCGCGACCTGGCCGAGGGAACGGCCGCCGCCAAGCCGCTGCGCCGGGCGGCTTGAACCGCAGGGCGGTCCGCGCGTCTCGTCCGCCCCTCGCGGCGGCCGACGCCGCGAGGGGCGGACGA
>NZ_VRUX01000234.1:0-6358 GCF_008039885.1 Methylobacterium sp. WL103 | reverse complement strand
TACGAGATCTCCGGGAACACGAGGTGCTCCTTGAGCCCGAGGGCGTAGTTGCCGCGGCCGTCGAAGGACGGGCGAGGGCGGGGGCGGCGACGAGGGCGCCGATCACGGCGAGGGCTGCGAGGCGCATGAGAATTCGTTCCGGTTGCGTGCGATGGGATCGAGCAACGGATGGTGGACGCTTCGGTTCCGGTCTCGCTTCGTCGCCTGCTCAGGCGTCGAGGCCGCCGGCTTCCAGGAAGTGCTCGAGCCAGTGAATGTCGTAGGCGCCGTTCTGGACGTCGGCGTTGCGCACGAGGGTGCGGAATAGCGGCAGCGTGGTGTCGACGCCGTCGATGACGAACTCGTCCAGCGCCCGGCGCAGGCGCATCAGGCACTCGTTGCGGGTGCGGCCGTGGACGATGAGCTTGCCGATCAGCGAGTCGTAGTTCGGCGGCACGCGGTAGCCCTGGAAGGCGGCCGAGTCGACGCGGACGCCGAGGCCGCCGGGCGGGTGGTAGTAGGTGATCAGGCCGGGCGAGGGCCGGAAGGTCGCCGGGTGCTCGGCGTTGATCCGGCACTCGATGGCGTGGCCCTCGACCCGGATGTCGTCCTGCGTCACCGACAGGGCGCCGCCGGCCGCGACCCGGATCTGCTCGATCACGAGGTCGATGCCGGTGATCATCTCCGTGACCGGGTGCTCGACCTGGATGCGCGTGTTCATCTCGATGAAGTAGAACCGCCCGTCTTCATAAAGGAACTCGACGGTGCCGGCGCCGAGGTAGCCGAGCTTGCGCATCGCGTCGGCGCAGATCTCGCCGATCTCGCCCCGCATCTCGGCATTGAGCGCGGGCGAGCCGCCCTCCTCCCAGACCTTCTGGTGGCGACGCTGCAGCGAGCAGTCGCGCTCGGCCAGATGCACCGCGCCGCCACGGCCGTCGCCGAGCACCTGCACCTCGATGTGGCGCGGCTTGGTGAGGTACTTCTCCAGGTAGACCGCGTCGTCGCCGAAGGCCGCCTTGGCCTCGGAGCGGGCCATGCCCAGCGCCTGCTCCAGCTCGCCTTCCGAGCGCGCCACCTTCATGCCGCGCCCGCCGCCGCCGGCCGCCGCCTTGACCAGCACCGGGTAGCCGATCTCGGCGGCGACCCGCTTGGCCTCCACCGGGTCCTCGATGCCGCCGTCGGAGCCGGGCACGCAGGGAATGCCGAGCTTGAGCGCGGTGCGCTTGGCTTCGATCTTGTCGCCCATGATCCGGATGTGCTCGGCCTTCGGGCCGATGAAGCCGATCTCGTGATGGGCCAGCACCTCGGCGAAGCGCGCATTCTCTGAGAGGAAGCCGTAGCCGGGATGGACCGCGTCGGCACCGGTGATCTCGCAAGCCGCGATGATCGAGGGGATGTTGAGGTAGCTGTCGCGGGCGGCGGGCGGGCCGATGCAGACGCTCTCGTCGGCCAGCCGCACGTGCATCGCGTCGGCGTCGGCGGTCGAGTGCACCGCCACGGTCTTGATGCCGAGCTCCTTCGACGCCCGGAGGATGCGAAGCGCGATCTCGCCGCGGTTGGCGATCAGGATCTTGTCGAACATGGCAGGGGCGCTTTCCAGCGAAGTGTGCGCGGTTCGCGTGACGAGAGCGGGGCCTTCGCCGACGGCGGCGCGGATGGCGGGCTGACGAACGCCCTCGGCTCCTCCGCGCTCGGCTACTCGATGACGAGGAGGGCTTCGCCGTACTCGACGGGCTGCCCGTCCTCGACGAAGACCGCGGCCACCGTGCCGGCGCGGGGCGCGACGATCTCGTTGAAGGTCTTCATCGCCTCGATCAGGAGCAGCTTGTCGCCGACCTCGACCCTGGAGCCGACCTCGACGAAGGCCTTCGCCTCGGGCGAGGGGCGCAGGTACGCGGTGCCGACCATCGGCGAGGGCACGGCGCCGGGATGGGTCTTGCCACGCTCGGGCACGGCGCCGGGGCCGGCAGGAAGCGGCTGGGGTGCCGCCGGGAGCGCCATGGCCGCCGGCGCGGCGACCTGGACGTTCACCGGCTCGATCCGGCGGACGACGCGGATGCGGAGATCCCCCTTCTCGACCTCGATCTCGGACAAGCCGGTCTCGGTGACGAGGTTGGCGAGCTCGCGGACGAGATCGGCATCGATGGGGTCGTGCTTGGACATCGGGCCTGTCTTCTGGGGACTGAACCTGGGATGGCGGATGGCGGCCGCGCCTGCGCCGTTCCGCCGGCGCGGCCGCGGACCCCGATCCCGCGAAGGCGCCGGTCTTAGACGAAGGCGCGCGTTCGCGACACCCCGTCGCGCGTCAGCAGGAGGCGTGACCGCACTGGCGGACGTCGGCGATGGTCTTGCGGATCGGCTCGACGCCGACCGCGCCGGGGATGATCTCGTCGCCGATGATGAAGGCCGGGGTGCCCGAGAGGCCGAGCTTGTCGCCCAGGCCCCGGTTCTCGGTGAGTGCGGCCTTCACCTCGGGCCCTTGCGCGTCCTTCTGCAGCTTGGCCATGTCGAGGCCCATCGCCTTGGCGACGTCGAGGGCCTTGGCGCCGTTCACGCGGCCCTTGGACTCGAGCAGCTTCTGGTGGAACTCGAACAGCTTGTCGCCCTTGAGCTGCTGCTTGGCGGCAAGCGCGATCTGGCTGGCCTCCTGCGATTCCGGGCCGAGCACCGGGAAGTCCTTGATCACCACCCGCAGCTTCGGGTCGGCCTTGATCAGCGCCTGCACGTCGCCCAGAGCCTTGCGGCAATAGCCGCAATTGTAGTCGAAGAACTCGATCATCGTGACGTCGCCGGCCGGGTTTCCGGCGACCACGTCGTGCGGGCTGTCGAGCAGCGCCTTCTGCGATTCCTTGAGGGCCGCGGCCTGGGCGAGGCGCTGGGTCTCGACCTGGCGCTTCTCGCCCTCGGCGATCGCCTCCTGCAGCACGTCCGGGTTCTTGATCAGGTAGTCCTTGACGATCGCCTCTATGCCGGCGCGCTGCGCGTCGGTGAAGGGCGCGGCCGGCGCGGTCTGCGCCAGCGCCGGGCCCGCGAGGGCGAGGGGCAGGGCGAGGGGCAGGGACAGCATCGCCGCGAGGCAGGAGGCCGAGAGCAAACGGGGGAGAAGCATACGTCCTCGCTGGGCGGGCGCGGCGGGCAGGCCGAGCCGGGGCATGGTCGATCCGGTATCGATCGGGTTAGGCGTTTTCACGGCGGCGGGTCAAATCCCCGGATCGAATCCGGTTTTGCACGATGCGTCATTTCTCCTGCGAGGCGTCACGTCGATGATCGATCCCCTCCGGGCCTTCCGGCTCCGCCCGCGCCTGCTCGCGGCCTTCGGCATCATGGCCGCCTGCGCGCTGCTGGTCCCGGGGCCGGACCTCGTCACGCGCCTGCTCGCAGGCTGGTGCGCCGGGATCGTGGCCTACGCCGTTCTGATCGTCCGCCAATCGACCGGGCAGTCCCGTGACGCCCTGCGCCTGCAGGCCTCGCGCCTCGACGACAGCGCGGCCCTGGTCACCGTGTTCACCCTGCTCGCGGCCGCGGCGAGCTTCGCCGCGGTCGGCGTGTTGGTGCTCGGCGGCAAGGCGAGCGGGGCGGGCAAGGTCTTCGACCTGACGCTCGCCGGCGCGACGGTGCTGTGCACCTGGTCCTTCGTGCAGCTCGTCTTCTCGGTCCACTACGCCCACGTCTACTACGGCGACGACGCGCCGGGCGAACGCCGCGGCGGCCTCGACTTCCACGGCGACGAGGACCCGGACTTCTGGGACTTCCTGTACTTCACCGTCACCATCGGCGCGGCGGCGGCGACCTCGGACACCAACATCACCAGCAAGCGCATGCGCCGCATCGCGACGGTGCAGACGGTCTACGCCTACCTGTTTAACACCGGCGTGCTGGCCCTCGCCGTGAACATGGCGGCGGGGTTCGTTGGGCATTGAGGATGTTGGGCGATCCGGGCGATGCTCCCGAATCGTCGGCGCGCCGTTTCGTCATCGCCGGCCGCATTTGATGGCGCTACAAATATTATGGCGATCACCTTCGATCCCGCGAAGCGAGATTGGACGCTCCGTGAGCGAGCCCTCGATTTCGCAGCTGCCGCGACCGTCCTCGCCGGCTCCTGCGTCAGCTTCGAAGACGATCGCCAGGATTATGGCGCGACGCGCATCATCACGATCGGGACGCTCGCGAGCCGGATGGTCGTGGTCGGCTGGACCCTGCGTGGCGACGACGAGCATGTCTTTTCGATGAGGAAGGCCAATGACCGTGAGCAAAAGAAATATGGTCCCGCCCTCCGCTGACGGCATCGGGCAAACGGACCTTGCGCGGCTCGATGCCCACGTGATCCAGGCGAGCGAGTATGACGAGATTCCCGAGATTACCGACGCCATGATGGCGCGCGCAGTGCCCGGCTCGGGCCACGACATCGCGCGCCGCGGGCGTGGGCGTCCGAAATCCGAGGCTCCGAAGCGGCAGGTGACGTTGCGCCTCGACGGCGACGTGATCGCGGCGATGCGCGCTAGCGGGCAGGGCTGGCAGGCGCGGGCCAACGCCGTGCTCCGCGAACGCTTCAAGGCGTAGCGCCACGGCGACAGGTCCTGCGGGCCGTTCGAGGGCTGACCGGCGGCCGCGGCCCGCGTATAAGCGTCGGATGATCCCGATCTCCCGCCGTGCCGCCGCCGTCGCGCCCTTCCTCGCCATGGACGTGATGGTCGCCGCCGCCACAAAGGCGCGGGCCGGGGAGGACGTGGTGCGGATGGAGGTCGGCCAGCCCTCGGCGCCGGCGCCTCGGGCGGTGATCGCCGCCGCGCAGCGGGCGCTGGAAGGCGGCCGCGTGCCCTACACCGAGGCCCTGGGGCTGCCGGCCCTGCGCGAGCGCATCGCGCAGGATTACCGCGAACGCCACGGGGTCGCGGTGCCGCCGGAGCGTGTGGTGGTGACCACCGGTTCGTCCGCCGGCTTCATCCTGGCCTTCCTGAGCCTGTTCGACGCCGGCGCCCGGGTCGGCGTGCCGCAGCCGGGCTATCCGGCCTATCACAACATCCTCTCGGCCCTCGACCTGGTGCCGGTGCCGATGCGCCTGAGCGCCGCCGACCGCTACGCCCCGACCGCCGCGCTGCTTCAGGCGACGCATGCGGCACATGCCCTGTCCGGCGTGCTGGTGATGAGCCCGGCCAACCCCTCCGGCACGGTGATCGGTGAGGCGGCGCTCGCCGAACTCTGCGCGGCGGCGCGGGCGCTCGGCCTACCCTTCGTCTCCGACGAGATCTATCACGGCCTCGGCTACGGCGTGCCGACGACGACCGCGCTCCGGTTCGACTCGGATGCGATCGTCATCAACTCGTTCTCGAAGTACCATTGCATGACCGGCTGGCGGGTCGGCTGGATGGTGGTGCCCGACGCCCTCGTGCGCCCGATCGAGCGGCTGGCGCAGCACCTCTACATCTCGGCGCCCTACCTCTCGCAGGTCGGCGCGCTGGCGGCCTTCGATGCCACCGAGGAGCTCGACGCCGTGCGCGACGGCTACGCCCGCAACCGCGCGATCCTGCTCGATGCGTTCCCCGGAATCGGCCTCGGGCGCACGCATCCCGTGGACGGCGCCTTCTACCTTTACGCGGATGTGGCGAACCTCACCAACGACGCCTCCGCCTTCTGCCGGCGGATGCTCGACGAGGCCGGCGTGGCGGCCACCCCCGGCCTCGACTTCGACCGGGAGGCCGGCCACCACCACGTCCGGTTCTCCTTCGCCGGCTCGGAAGCCGAGTGCCGGGAGGCGGTGCGGCGCCTGCGCACTTGGCTGGCGTGATGCCGCTCAGGCTCGTCCGACCCGGCGCCTGATACGTTCAGGCTGCCAGGACGGCCGCGTCGGCGGCCGCTGCAGCTGCGAGGGTCGTCGCGGTCGCCGCGTCGAAGGCCTGGAACGCGACGGTCGCGGCGTCCCAATCCTGAACCTTCACGCCGGCGCAAAGCGCTGCCGCCTGGGCGGCGGCGGCGATGACTCCGGCGCGGACGTTTGCGGGCAGGATCGGGTCGGCGACGATCGCCATCATGCCGGTATGGGGCACGACGCCGACCAGCACCGAAGCGAGCCGGCGCTTCCAGGCGGCGCAGTCGGCCGGCAGCCGGGCGAGGGCCACGGCCAGGGGGTCGCCGTCCAAGCGGTCGAGCAGGGTGCGGCTCATCGCTTCGAGCGCCTCGAGCTCGCCGATCGCGTCCTTGATCTCACCGCGCGACTTCTCTGTGCCGGCGGCGATGCGGCCGACGTTGGAGGCGATCTCGCCGGTGGCGGCGATCTGCTGCTCCATCACCTCGGCCAGGGCCCGCATCTCGGAAGCCGCCTCGGCGACCGCGGCGCTCTCGGCCTCGACGCGGGCGTTGGCGCGGTCCATCACCTCGGAGC
>NZ_VRUX01000233.1:0-6366 GCF_008039885.1 Methylobacterium sp. WL103 | reverse complement strand
GCAGTGCACCAGCTCGACGCCGGCGCTGGCCGCCGGCGCCGGCGTCGAGCTGGTGCACTGCTATTCGCTGGTCCACGACGACATGCCGGCGATGGACGACGACGACATGCGCCGCGGCAAGCCCACCGTGCACAAGGCCTACGACGAGGCGACTGCGATCCTGGTCGGCGACGCGCTGCAGACCCTGGCCTTCGAGATCGTGGCCGACCCGACCTGGCAGCCGGACGCGTCGATCCGTGCCGACCTCGTGCTCGGCCTCGCCCGCGCCTCGGGCCTCGGCGGCATGGTCGGCGGCCAGCTCCTCGACCTGACCGCGGAAGGCCGTTTCGGCCCGGTCTCCCTCGACGTGGACGACACCTTGCGGATGCAGGCGATGAAGACCGGCGCGATCCTCGCCTTCTCGGTGGAGGCCGGCGCGATGGTCGGCGGCGCCACGACGGACGAGCGCGCCGCGCTCTTGCGCTACGGCCTCGCGCTCGGCCAGGCCTTCCAGATCGCCGACGACATCCTCGACCGCGAGGCCTCGCCGGAAGCGATGGGCAAGGCCACGGGCAAGGACAAGGACGCCGGCAAGGCGACGCTCGTCGACCGCCTCGGCCTCGACGGCGCGCGGGCCGAATGCGACCGGCTGGTCGGCGTCTGCGAGGAAGCGGTCTCGCGCTGGGGCGACCGGGCGCAGACCTTGCGCGAGGCGGCGCGGTTCACGGTGGCGCGGAAGGTGTGATCTCTCCTGTCGACCGTGGTGGACCGGGTGCGACAGAAGATCTTTCACACGATCGATCTCTGCCGAACGGCAATCGACGGCGCATCGATCTAGATTGGCTGCGGATCATCGCCTTCGCGGTTTTGATCTTCTACCACGTCGGCCTGCTCTACGTTCCCTGGCCCTACCACGCAAAGAGCGTCCACAGCATTCCAGCGATCGAACCGCTGATGCACCTCGTCAACCCATGGCGGCTTCTTCTGCTATTCCTGATTTCGGGATGTGCAACACGCTTTTTGGCGCAGCGCCTGAAAACGGGTCCTCTGCTTGCCAATCGTTCCGTGCGGCTCCTCGTCCCGTTGCTGTTTGGCATGCTCGTGGTGGTGCCGCCGCAATCCTATGTGCAGGCGGTCGGACAGTTCGGGTACGGAGCTGGACCCCTACATTTTTACACCGCCGCCTACCTCGGCGGAACGGAGCGAATCTGCGCCGGGACATGCCTCGCCCTGCCGACTTGGAACCATTTGTGGTTCGTTCTCTACCTGTATGCGTACACTATGCCGCTCATCGGCAGCACGGTCCTGTTGCGACCCATCCGACCGCTGTTTCTCACGCTGACAAGCTGGCTCGCAGCCAACGGCGCTTTCGTGGTCCTGCCTGTCCTTGTGCTCATCGTCGCGCGAGCCGTCCTCGCGCGGTCGTTCCCGCCGAACGATGCCCTCGTCGGCGATTGGTACAATCACACGGTCTATGGTGCGTATTTCCTGCTCGGGTACTTCATGGTCGGGCAGGACGCCGCCTGGACGGTTCTCGACCGATGTCGATGGCCTGCGGTAATCGTCGCCCTCGGCACCGCAGCTCTTGCATGGCCAAGCAAGGCGTTTCCGTTTCCCTGGTGGTCCAGCATCCTCCATCAGCACGACACCTTCGCGATTCCGCTCTATCAATGGAGCACCATCGTGGCGGTCATCGCATTCGGTCGACGTTGGCTGCCGTCAACCGACGGTCCCTGGCGCCGCTATCTCACCGAGGCCGTGTTCCCTTTCTATATCGTTCATCAGACCGTGATCGTGGTCGCGGCGTATATCCTCAAGGACTTGGGATGGTCCGCGGGAGCGGAGGCGGCCATGATCGTCCTGGTCACGGTGGTGATCTGTTTCACGACCTTCGAGGTGGTCCGTCGCGCCCGGTTGCTCCGACCGTTGTTCGGCCTGCGTCTCGAACGGCACTCGCCAAGCTTCGGCCGCTCATGACGACGATCCTGCCCAAATCCCGGCGTGGCACGTGCCCTTGAAGGGCGCCCCAAAATACTTGCCAACCGGGTCGGTGCCCTCGATACATTCCGCACGACCGACCCGTTTTGGGCACGAGTGAAGCACCATGACCACCTACAAGCTCCTGCTCCTGCCCGGCGACGGGATCGGCCCCGAGGTGATGGCCGGCGTCCAGACGGTGCTGGCGGCGCTCGCCGAGACCGGGCTCGCCCACTTCGAGACCGAGGCCGACCTCGTCGGCGGCTCGGCGATCGACGCCCACGGCAAGCCGCTTTCGGACGCGACGCTGGCCAAGGCGGATGCGGCCGACGCGATCCTGCTCGGGGCCGTCGGCGGCCCGAAATGGAACGGCGTGGCCTACGACATCCGCCCCGAGGCCGGCCTGTTGCGGCTGCGCAAGGATCTCGGCCTGTTCGCGAACCTGCGCCCGGCGATCTGCTACCCGGCGCTCGCCGACGCCTCGGCGCTCAAGCGCGAGCTGGTCGAGGGCCTCGACATCATGATCGTGCGCGAGCTCACCGGCGGCGTCTACTTCGGCGAGCCGAAGGAGATCACCACCCTCCCCGACGGATCGAAGCGGGCGGTGGACACGCAGGTCTACACCACCGCCGAGATCGAGCGGATCGCCCACGTCGCCTTCGACCTGGCGGCCAAGCGCTCCGGGCGCGTCGCGTCGGCGGAGAAGCACAACGTGATGAAGTCCGGCGTCTTGTGGAAGGAGGTCGTCACCGAGGTGCATGCCCGCCACCACGCCGGCATCGAGCTCGAACACGTGCTCGCCGACAACTGCGCGATGCAGCTGGTGCGCCGCCCGAAGCAGTTCGACGTGCTGGTGACCGACAACCTGTTCGGCGACGTGCTCTCGGATGTTGCGGCGATGCTGACCGGCTCCCTCGGGATGCTGCCCTCGGCCTCGCTCGGCGCGGTCGACGCCCGCGGCACCCGCAAGGCGCTGTACGAGCCGGTGCACGGCTCCGCCCCCGACATCGCCGGACAGGACAAGGCGAACCCGATCGCGATGATCGGCTCGCTCGCCATGTGCCTGCGCTACTCGTTCGGCCTCGGCGAGGCGGCCGACCTCGTGGACGGCGCGATCACCGCGGCGCTCGCCGGCGGCGCGCGCACGGCCGACATCGCTGGCGAGGGGACGAAGGTCCTCGGCACGCGCGCCATGGCTGAGACGATCGCGGCTGAGCTTCGCACCCGCGCGGCCTGAGCCGCCAAGAACGCAAGCGGATAAGAACGAGAAAGGGCGCGCAGCTCTCGCTGCGCGCCCCCGAATCGGTACAGGTGAGTTTCGGCGCGGCTTAGTACGGGTTGCCGTAGCGCGAGACGTAGGAGGTCGGATCGATCGCGTCGACGGCCGAGAAGTCGACGTTGCGGATCGCGCTCGACCGGGCGCCGATGAACGGGCCGTTGGTGATCGGATCGGGCAGGATGCCACCGCCGTAGCCGTCGTTGCGGCCGTAGACCGGGTTAAGCTGGTTCGACTGAGCGATCAGCACGGGGTTGGTGGCCGGGTTGCTCACCGAGCCGTTGCCGGGCTCGACCACGTTGCCGGCGTCGAGCCAGC
The DNA here is from genome assembly GCF_008039885.1 of Methylobacterium sp. WL103. Taxonomy (NCBI): domain Bacteria; kingdom Pseudomonadati; phylum Pseudomonadota; class Alphaproteobacteria; order Hyphomicrobiales; family Methylobacteriaceae; genus Methylobacterium; species Methylobacterium sp. WL103. The sequence goes on along the minus strand of NZ_VRUX01000233.1, from coordinate 2,816 downwards.
TGCGCGGGCGGATGCGGATCGGCAGCGGGCGACTGACGCGGTAGCCGGGGCCGAACCCGTCCTGCGCCTGGGCCGGAGCGGTGAAGCCGAGGCTGGTGACGGCGAGGGCGCCCAGCAGGGCGATCTTGATCGAGCGCATGACGCACCTTGTTTGAATGCGGGTCTGGTATGGCGCCGAGAGATTAAGAATCCGGTGCCTGTTGCGCAGTAGACGCCCGAGCGCAGCCGTGGTTCCGGAAAAACGGCCGAGCTTACGTGTTTTGCCGCAATGTTGCCCCAATCACGCACGCGGCCGCTTCGGCGGAGGCGTCGTGCGGCGCGGCGCGATCGAGCCGGTGCGACCCGCCAGGTCCTGCGCCGAGAGCGCCCGGATCGGATCGCAGGCCGGATCGCGACGCGCCTCGGCCTCAGTGAAGACGGCGTCGGTGGCGGGGTCCGCGCGCCCGTCCAGCGCGAGGCCGTCGAGGGCGCAGGCGAGCGCGCGCGGCTCGGGCGGTTGTCCTAGAGGCGCGCACAGCCAGCCGTCCACCCGAACCGGCCGGGCCTCCAGGGTGACGAAGCCGGTGCAGATCCGACGCCGGTCGCCGGACAAGGTCGCCTCCAGCGTCTCGACTGCGCCGAACTTGGTGGCGACCCGCCCGCGGGTGCCGGTGCGGACCACCGCGAGGTTCGGGCCCTCCGCCGCGCGCCGTGCCAGGGTCACGAAGAGGCCGGGCTGCGGCTCGGCGGCGTCCCGCGTCAGGGTGAGGCGCAGGTGCGTCTCCTCGATCGCCGAAAAGTCGCCGCTTGCCAGCGTCTGCTCCTGCGGGTTGCGCGGCGGTTCGATCCGGACCGGCTCGCCGGCCCGGTCGAGGCGCAGGCGCCCGGTGCCGGCGGCCGGGGCGACCGGGCGGGCGTTCAGCGTCATGGCCGGGACGAAGGCGATGCCGAGATCGGTCGTCGTGACGGATGCCGGGGCCGGAGCGGGCGGATCGGCGGGCCGCTTGGTCTCGCGCGAGAACAGGCTCAAGGCGCCGATGACGAGCACGGCGCCGACGGCCCGGCCGGTGAAGGCGACGAACTGCCACCGCCGCGGCGCGGGTGCCGCGGGGGCGAGGTCGGGGAACGTCTCGTCTGGGGCCATCGGATGCGGTCGCGCCTCGGGAAAGCGCCGGCACCATCCGCCCCGATCCCCTTCCCCCACCTTTTCAAGCCGGCCTCCGCGGCGGCGTTTCTCGTCACGCGGTGAATCGATCCTTGTCGCGGCCGGCGGGCTTGGTCTCGCAGGGAGAAGCATGGCGGACGGGCCGAGGCATGACGCGACCGCCCTTGACAGGCGCGCGACCCCGGCGCCTTGCTCCCGCCTTCCGAAGGTCCTGCCTTGCGACGTCGCGGGGCCTACGGGTCATGGGCCGATGCGGCCGGCGGAGGCCGGGATCGCTGCACGGCAAGCGGAGTCTTCGAGATGGGTTACAAGGTCGCCATCGTCGGCGCCACGGGCAACGTGGGCCGCGAGATGCTGGACATCCTCGCCGAGCGGGCCTTCCCCGCCGACGAGGTCGTGGCGCTGGCCTCGCGCCGCAGCCAGGGCCAGGAGGTCTCCTTCGGCGACAAGATCCTCAAGGTCAAAGCGCTCGACACCTACGACTTCTCCGACACCGACATCTGCCTGATGTCGGCCGGCGGCGAGACCTCGAAGGAGTGGTCGCCCCGCATCGGCGCGCAGGGCTGCGTCGTGATCGATAATTCCTCGGCGTTCCGCTACGATTCGGACGTACCGCTGATCGTGCCCGAGGTGAACGCCGACGCGGTGGTCGGCTTTTCCAAGCGCAACATCATCGCAAACCCGAACTGCTCGACGGCCCAGCTCGTCGTGGCCCTGAAGCCGCTGCACGACGCGGCGACGATCAAGCGGGTGGTGATCTCGACCTACCAGTCTGTCTCCGGCGCCGGCAAGGACGCGATGGACGAGCTGTTCAACCAGACCCGCGCCGTGTTCACGGCCGGCGAGGTGAAGCAGGAGAAGTTCACCAAGCGCATCGCCTTCAACGTCATCCCGCACATCGACGTGTTCATGGAGGACGGCTACACCAAGGAAGAGTGGAAGCTGGTCGCCGAGACCAAGAAGATGCTCGATCCCAAGATCAAGCTCACGGCCACCGCCGTGCGCGTGCCTGTGTTCATCGGCCACGCGGAAGCCGTCAACGTCGAGTTCGAGCGCCCGATTTCGCCCGAAGAGGCGACCGCGATTCTGCGCTCGGCGCCCGGCATCCTGGTGATCGATAAGCGCGAGAACGGCGGCTACATGACCCCACACGAGGCGGCGGGCGAGGACGCCACCTACATTTCCCGCATCCGCGAGGACGCGACTGTGGAGAACGGCCTGAACTTCTGGTGCGTCTCGGACAACCTGCGCAAGGGCGCCGCCCTGAACACGGTCCAGATCGCCGAGCTCCTGATCAACCGCAAGCTGATCGGGCGGGACAAGAAGGCGGCCTGAGGGCTTCTTCACGCGTCGCTGTATCGCTGTTCGATCGAGCGCAGTCTCCGCAGGGAGGCTGCGCTTTTTCGTGGCCGACAGATCATGGCCTTTGCCCGTCGACAGGAGGGGGGGCTGCCGCCACGCGATCCGATCGATAGAACGAGCCCGATGAAAATCCATCTACTCGCACTCGGCGCTGGCCTGGCGGTTGCCACCCCGGCCTTGGCTGAAGACCTGATGAAGCACCTGGCGAACCCCGCCGAGCAGGTTCTTCAGACGGTCGACTACGCCAACACGCGCTATTCCAAGCTCGACCAGATCAACGCCGGCAACGTCAAGAACCTCCAGGTCGCCT
>NZ_VRUX01000232.1:0-6384 GCF_008039885.1 Methylobacterium sp. WL103 | reverse complement strand
GGCGAACGTCGGCGGCCTCGCGGCCGCGGCCGACGAGACCGGCGCGGCGGCCTCCCAGGTGCTGATCTCGGCCACCGAGCTGTCGCGCCAGTCCGAGCACCTCGACGCCGAGATGGGCCGCATGCTCGCCTCGCTGCGGGCCGCCTGAGACGAGGGCATAGGGAGCCCGAACGGCGCCGGGCGCGTCTCGAATTCCGGGATTCGGGACGCGCGGATACGAAAGCGGGGCGGAGGGCCAAGTCCTCCCCCGGGCGGGAACCGCGATCGGCTGCTATCAGGACGGTGCGGCCGGAGCTCGCACCCGGGTCGTCGGGGCGCGCGGGCCGGACACGTTCGATCGAGCTCCCGGACTTGGACCATGTCGACCGCGACCCTGCCCCCCGCTGCCCCCGCGCCCGGTTCCGCCGCGCCTTTGCCCGGATCGGCCCCGGGACTCGGCTTGCCGCGGGAGATCCCGCCGGAACTTGACCGCTGGAACTGGGGCGCCTTCCTGCTCAACTGAATCTGGGGCCTGGGCAACAACACCTTCCTGGCGCTCCTGGTGTTCGCGCCGTTCGTCGGCTTCGTGATGCCGTTCGTGCTCGGCGCGAAAGGCAGCGCCTGGGCGTGGCGGAACGGGCGCTGGACCAGCGTCGAGCATTTCCAGCGGGTCCAGCGGACATGGGCGATCTGGGGCGTCGTGGCGATGGTCGGCTCGCTCGCCCTGTTCGGCCTCCTGATCCTGGGCGTCGTCCTCGGCGTCAGCACCCTGCTGAACGAGTCCGAGCCCTACAAGCTCGCGGTAGTGCGGCTGCAGGCCAGCCCGCAGGCGATCGAGCGCCTGGGCGCCCCGATCACCGCCGGCAGCGCGGGCGGCTCGATCAAGACCGACGACGGCAAGGGCGACGGCAGCGCCGACCTGACTTTCACCGCCACCGGGCCGAAGGGAGACGGCAAGGTGTTCGTGAAGGCCGTGCGCGACGCCGACATGTGGCGGCTCACGGGCCTGCGCCTGACGCCCGCCGGCCAGGAGCAGGCCCTCGACCTTGCCCGCCCCGAGGCGAACGTGGTCGACCTGCGCTTGAAAACCTCGAACGCCGGCGAGGCCAAGACCACCTTCAAGGCGGGCGAGGAGGCGGTGCTGCCCCAGTTCACCCCGTCCGGCGTGCCGGCCGGCACCACCTTGATCGCGGACTGGACCAAGCTGAAGGCGGCGGGCGGCGAGGCGGACGACACGTTCTACCAGAGCAAGGTCGTCCTCGACGACGTCGCGAAGAACCTGATCAGCTTCACCGTCACCTTCAAGGACGGCTGGCGGGCCGGCCGATACCGGGTCACCGTTTCCGGCGACGGCATCCCGCCGAAGTCGGCGACCTTCACCGTCGCCCCCTGACGGATCGCGGGGCGCACCGGTGGCGCCTTCTCTCAGGGGCTGCCAGCTTCACGCATCGTGCAGACGAGGACACCACCTCTTCCCTCCCCCACTGCCGGGGAAGGGAAGAGGTGACGTCGGCGGCTCCTGCTAGCGCTCACCTCCGCCCGAAAAACCCGCGCAGACGAACTGTCGCCCGCGGGGGTCACCCGCGCCGGCAAACGTGCTATACGGCTCGACCACGCGGTGGGTTTGCCGCGGCCGCCCGGTTGACAGGGCGGGTCTCCCCTCGCCACATCCCGGATCATGAGCGCCATCACGAATCTCAACACCGCCTCGGACGGGGCCACCGCAACGGTCAAGCCGCCGCTGGAGATCCTGCTCGCGGCGCCCCGCGGCTTCTGCGCCGGCGTGGTGCGGGCGATCGACGTGGTCGAGCGCGCGCTCGCGATCTACGGGCCGCCGGTCTACGTCCGCCACGAGATCGTGCACAACAAGTACGTGGTCGAGAGCCTGAAGCGCAAAGGCGCGGTGTTCGTGCGCGAGCTCGACGAGGTCCCCGACGGCGAGGCGCCGGTGATCTTTTCCGCGCACGGCGTCGCGAAGACCGTGCCGGCCAACGCCGACAACCGCGGCCTGATCACCATCGACGCCACCTGCCCGCTGGTGACCAAGGTCCACCGCGAGGCCGAGATCCACCACAAGCGCGGCCGCCACGTGCTCCTCGTCGGCCATTCCGGCCACCCGGAGGTCGTCGGCACCATGGGCCAGCTGCCCAAGGGCTCGATCACCCTGGTCGAGGACCTGGAGCAGATCGCGGCGCTGACCCCCGAGAATCCCAACAATCTCGCTTGGGTGACGCAGACCACGCTTTCGGTGGACGACACCCTCCACATCGTCGCGGCCTTGAAGCAAAAATTCCCGACCATCACCGGGCCGCACAAGGACGACATCTGCTACGCCACCACCAACCGTCAGGAGGCGGTGAAGCAGATCGCACCGCTGGTCGACGCGCTGATCGTCGTCGGCTCCTCGAACTCCTCGAACTCGCAGCGCCTGCGCGAGGTCGCCGAGCGCGTCGGCTGCCCGATCACCCGCCTCGTTCTCCGCGCCGAGGAGATCGACTGGCCGGCCTTCGAGGGCATCACCAAGCTCGGCCTCACGGCCGGCGCCTCGGCCCCCGAGGTGCTGGTGGAGGAGATCATCGACGCCTTCGCCGCCCGCTACACGGTGACGGTCGACACGGTGCAGACGGTGGTCGAGGACATGGTCTTCCCGCTGCCGCGCGAGCTTCGCAGCGAAGCCGCCGAGTAGGTTTTTGCGACTTTGGGTGGCGGGTGCGATCACCCGCCCGTCCCGCCGGCTTGGGCCGGCGGGACACATCGTCGTGTGCCGATTGACCTGAAGATCGTCAGAAAAGAAGCGCCGTGGCCGTCTACACCGAGGTATCCGACGCGGCTTTGACCGACTTCCTCGCCGACTACGAGATCGGCGGGCTGCTCTCCTACAAGGGCATCGCGGAAGGCGTCGAGAACACCAACTTCTTCCTGCACACCACCGGCGGCGCCTACATCCTCACCCTGTACGAGAAGCGGGTGCGGGCCGGCGACCTGCCGTTCTTCATCAACCTGATGGAGCACCTGGCGACCCGCGGGCTCGCCTGCCCGCAGCCGGTCCGCAACCGCGACGGCACGGCGCTCGGCACCCTCTGCGACCGTCCGGCGGCGATCGTCAGCTTCCTCGATGGGGTCTCGGTCAAGGCGCCGACCGCGCATCACTGCGCCGAGCTCGGCCAGGCGCTGGCGCGGCTCCACGCCGCCGGCGCCGACTTCGGGATGCGCCGCGACAACAGCCTTTCGGTCGGAGCCTGGCGCCCGCTCTTCGACCAGGCGGCGAGCCAGGCCGACGTGATCTCGGCCGGCCTCGCCGCGCGCACCCGCGACGACCTCGCCTGGCTCGAGGCCGCGTGGCCCGCGAACCTGCCCGGCGGCGTGATCCATGCGGACCTGTTCACCGACAACGTGTTCTTCATCGGCGACGGGCTGTCGGGGCTGATCGACTTCTACTTCGCCTGCACGGATGCCTTCGCCTACGACCTCGCGATCTGCCTCAACGCCTGGTGCTTCTCTCCAGACGGCACCTACCACCGCGACATGGGCGCTGCGCTGATCGCCGGCTACGAGGCGGTGCGCCCGCTGGAGCCGGCGGAGGTCGAGGCCCTGCCGATCCTGTGCCGCGGTGCGGCGCTCCGCTTCATGCTGACCCGGCTGGTCGACTGGCTGAACGTGCCGCCGGGCGCCCTGGTCCAGCCGAAGGACCCGCGCGAGTACGATCGCCGCCTGACCTTCCATCGGCAGGCCCGGGATGCCGCCGCATACGGGTGGACGCGATGAGCGAGGCGGCGACCGACGAGGCCCCCACCCGAGTGAAGATCTACACGGACGGGGCCTGCTCCGGGAATCCCGGCCCCGGCGGCTGGGGCGCGATCTTGATCTACGGCGACACGCGCCGCGAGATCTCGGGAGGCGAGGCGCACACCACCAACAACCGCATGGAGCTGCTCGCCGCGATCGAGGCGCTGGAAGCGCTCAAGCGGCCCTGCCGCGTCGACGTGTTCACCGACTCGCAGTACCTGCGCCAGGGCGTCACCACCTGGATCCACGGCTGGAAGGCGCGCGGCTGGCGAACCGCCGACAAGAAGCCCGTGAAGAACGAGGACCTGTGGCGCCGCATCGACGAGGCCCGCACCCGGCACGCGGTCGAGTGGCACTGGGTCAAGGGTCACGCCAGCGACCCGCTGAACAACCGCGTCGACGCCCTCGCGGTGGCCGCGATGGCGCCGTTCAAGACTCGGCGCTGAACGGCTCGCCGCCGCTCAGGCGAGGGGGCCGGGGATCGCGCGCTCGGCTTCGGCCAGCAGCCGCGTCTCGTGGCGGCGCACGAACAGCCACAGGGCCAGGCCGCCGAAGATCACCACGGCCAGCAGCGCCAGCCCGACGGGGCCGGCGATGGTCTCGATCGAGCGGCCGCAATAGTACGAGCCGAGGCCCATGGCGGTCGCCCAGGTGAGGCCGCCGAGCCCGTTGAACAGCATGAAGCGGCGGGCGTCGAGTCGGTTCACCCCGGCGAGCAGCGCCGCGTAGGCCCGCAGCATCGCGGTGAAGCGGCCGAAGAAGACGATCTTCCCGCCATGCTCGCGGAACAGGTACTGCCCGAGCTTGAGTCGGCCGTGGTCGAGGGCGATCAGGCGGCCGTAGCGCAGCAGCAGCGGCATGCCCCAGCGCCGGCCGACCCAGTAGCCGAGGTTGTCGCCGATGATCGCGGCGGCCGCGGCGGCGGCGATGATCAGCGCGATGTTGAGGTTGCCGGTGGTGCCGGCGTAGACCGCCGAAGAGATCAGCACCGTCTCGCCCGGCATCGGCACGCCGGCGCTCTCAAGGGTGATGATGACGAAGATCGCGACGTAGCCGTAGGAGGCGATCAGGTCGGCGATCAGCAGTTCGTGCAGGAAGGACATGCGGCCCCTGAGGTTGGACGGGCCGCAACTCGCAACGGGAAGGTGGCCATTCGAGGGCGCGGGTCCGCCGCGCCCCCGTCAGACCGAACCCTTGGGTTCAGATCACCTTGAGCAGCGCTTCAGCGCTCGAGGTGTCGGCCTTCGAGGGCGATTCCTCGACGTTGAGCACGCGCACCACGCCGTCTTCGACCAGCATCGCGTAGCGCTTGGAGCGGAGGCCGAGGCCGAAGCCGCTGCCGTCCATCTCGAGACCGAGGCCCTTGGCGAAGTCGCCGTTGCCGTCGGCCAGGAACTCGAGCCCTTCCGCGCCGCTGGCCTTCGACCACGCTTCGAGCACGAACACGTCGTTGACCGAGGTGACGGCGATGGCGTCGACGCCGCGGGCGAGGAGCGCATCCTTGTTGGCGACGAAGCCAGGCAGGTGGTTGCGGTGGCAGCTCGGGGTGAAGGCGCCCGGCACGCCGACCAGCACGACGCGGCGGCCCTTGAACACGTCGTCGGTGGTCTTGGCCAGGGGACCCTCGGGGCCGGTGATGCGGAAGGTGGCCTGGGGCAGGTGGTCGCCGACCTGAATCGTCATGGCTGAACGTTCCTTACTAAAGTGCGGTCCGCCGAAGGGGACGCCGGTTCGGCGAAGGACGCACGTCACGAGAAGAGCTTGGTGCCGTTCCCCGTCGCGATGCGACCCGGAACGGCGCCGGCGCGTCGCGGGACGGCACCGCTTCGGATGGCCGGTGACCTAGCGCGGCCCGCCGGGGCTGTCGAGCGAGACGCGGCCGTCGGCGCGCCCGCGAGGCCTGGGCTGCACGGCGTTTTGTCCGCTGGACATCGGGGGGGCTGAGCGTAGCATGCGGGGATGCCCAGGCCTTCGACACCGACGCCCGCTTCCAGCGATCCCGCCTACCTCGACGGCCAGTTCCTCGTGGCGATGCCGGGGATGACGGATGCGCGCTTCGCCCGCTCCGTCATCTACGTCTGCGCGCACTCGGCCGACGGCGCCATGGGCATCATCGTCAACAAGCCGGTGACCGACCTGTCGATGCCCGACCTGCTGGTGCAGCTCGACGTGGCGGGCGAGGCCGACGCGATCCGCCTGCGCGAGCGGGTCGGCCACATGCCGGTGCTGATGGGCGGCCCGGTCGAGGGCAAGCGCGGCTTCGTGCTCCACACCGACGACTTCCACATCGACCAGTCGACGCTGATCATCGACGACGGCATCTGCCTCACCGCCACCGTCGAGATCCTGCGCGCGATCGCGGCCGGCGACGGGCCGGCCAGCGCCGTGCTGGCGCTGGGCTATGCCGGCTGGCAGGCGGGCCAGCTCGAGAGCGAGATCATGGCCAACGGCTGGCTCAACTGCCCGGCCGACCCGGACCTGATCTTCCACGCGGATCTGGCCGGCAAGTACGACCGGGCGCTGCGCGGCAACGGCATCGACCCGGCCATGCTCTCGGTGAGCGCCGGGCGGGCCTGAGGGCGCGCCCGGCGCTCACCGAGAGCATGGCCGGGTCGATGC
>NZ_VRUX01000231.1:0-6424 GCF_008039885.1 Methylobacterium sp. WL103 | reverse complement strand
CTCCTCGGCGGCGCGCAGCGCGCGCTCGATGCCCTCGGCGAAGGCCGCGGTCCGGCTCTCCAGCGCGACCGAGCGCTCCTGCAGGCCGGCCAGAGCCGTCTCGACTGCTTCCCCGCGGCCCGACAGAGTGGCGGCGAGCCGGTTCTCGACGCCTTCAAGCGAGCCGGCGGCGTGGCCGAGTTCGGCGACGTGGGTGCGCGACTGCTCGGCGAGCGCACGGCTGCGCCCGTCGAGGGCTTCGGCGAGGTTCGTGGCCTCGCGCACGGCACCCTCGGCGACGCCGCGCAGGGCCTCGACCTGAGCCGAGACGCCTTCGCTCGCGGTTCCGGTCTGCGTCGCCACGTCCTGCAGCGCCGCCTGGATCTGCTGGACGCGCTCGGCGAGCTCGCCCTCGACCGCGCCGAGGTTGGCGTTGGCACCGATGAGGAGGTCCTTGAGCGCGGCGTTCGCCCCCTCGATCCGGGCGACCACGCCGCCGAGGTCGCGCCGCAGGCGCTCGTTGACCTCCGACAGGCCGGCGATGGAGCGGGCGGCCCCGTTCTCGACCGCGGCGCGCAACGCCTCGGCGGATTCCCGCGACTGGGCGGTGAGCGCCTCGGTGCGCTCGCGCAGCGCCTCGATCAGCGGCTGCCCGGTCTCGGCCAACGCCCGCTCGATCGCTGTGCCGCGCTCGGCCAGGGCGCCGGAGAGCTGCAGCACCGGCCCGTCGATGACCGCGCGCAGGCGCTCGATATGGCCCTTCATCGTGTCCGTGACCGAGCGGCCGGTGCCGTCGACGCGCTCGACCAGGGCTTCGCCGCCCTCCTCGATGCCGCGCACGATCGTCTCGGCGCTCTGCGCCAGGCGGCGCGCCAGGGCTTCGCCACGCGCGTCGACCAGGCTGCCGAGCGCGACGGCGCGGCGCTCGAAGCCTGCGGACAGGGCCTCGGTCCGCTCGTCGAGCAGGGCCGCCATCGCGGCGTTGCGCTCGTCGAGGGTGGCGCCCAGCATCGCGCTGTGGCCGTCGGTGAGCGCCGCGTGGTCGCGGGCGCGCTGGTCCAACGCCGCCACTAGGGCGGCCATGCGCTCCTCGACGAGGCCGGCGAAGGCGTCGTGGCGGTCGTCGAACGCCGTGGCGATCGCATCGCCGCGCGAGGCCACCAGGGTGGCGAACGTCTTCATCCGGCTGTCGATGCGCTGGGTGAAGGCCTCGCTGCGGCCGTCGACGCTCACAGTCAGGGCCGTGCCCTGCGCCTCGACGGTCTTGGCGAAGGCCTCGGTCCGGGTCTGCAGCAGGTCGGCGAGGTCGGCCATGCGGGCGTCGAACGCCTCGGTGATCGCCCGGGTGCGGGCCTCGACGTCGCCGCCGAGCGCCGTGGTGCGGTTCTCCAACAGGTGCTCGATCGTGCCGGTCGCCTCGTCGAGCAGGGCGCGCAGGCCCTCCATGCGAGCCGCGACCGTGCGGGAGAAATGCTCGGCGCGATCCTCGACGGCGTTGCCGAGGGCGTGGCCGCTCTCGTCGAACAGGGTGCGCAGGGTCTGCGTACGGGTATCCACGGTCTCGGCGAGCTGCCGGCCACGGCTCTCGACCATCCCGTCGAGGGCTTCGTGGGCCTCGGAGAAGGCGTCGCGCAGGGCGGCCGTGCGGTCGTCCAGCGTCTGGGTGAGCTGTTGCTGGCGCGCCTCGACGAGCTGCACCAAAGCGGCCGGCGCCTCGTCCAACACCGCGCGCAGGGCGACGACGCCGGCGTCGACGGTGGTGGCGAGCTGCCTGCCGCGGTTCTCGACCAGCCCGTCGAGGGCCGCGTGGGCCTCCGAGAAGACGTCGCGCAGGGCGGCCGTGCGGTCGTCCAGCGTCTGCGTGAGCTGTTGCTGGCGCGCCTCGACGAGCTGCACCAGCGCAGCCGGCGCTTCGTCGAACACCGCGCGCAGGGCTGCGACGCGGGCGTCGACGGCGGTGGCGAGGTCGTCGCCGCGGCCTTCGACCACGGCGTCGAGGGCGGTGTGCGCCTGCTCGAACAGGGCGCGCAGCATTTGTGCCCGCGCGTCCACCGTCTTGGCGAACTGCGTGCCCCGGCCGTCGACGAGGTTCGCCAGCGCATCCAGGCGCTCGTCGAACAGGCTGCCCATCGCCTGGGTGCGGTCGTCCAGCGTGGTGGTGGCGTGGCCGAGCGTCGCCGCGATGGTCTCGACCAGCTCGCGGCCGCGGTTGTCGAGGGCGTCGTGGAGCGGTCCCATGCGGCCGTCGAGGCTCGACGACAGGGTGGTGGCGTGCTCATCGAGCAGGACGCGGATCTGGTTGGTGCGGGCGTCGAGCAGGTCGTGGACGGTGCGCACGCCCTCGTCGAGCAGGCCGCTGATGTCCGAGGTGCGGGACGCCAGCGTGCGCCCGAGTCGGCCCTCGCCGTCGCCGAGCATGCGCTCCGCGTCCGCGATGGTCTGCTGGAGCTTCGCCAGCACGCTCTCGCCGCGCTGATCGATGACCTCGCCGAGCGAGGTGCCGCCGCGGTCGAACAGGCGGGCCAGCTCGGTGATGCGACCGCCGATGGCGCCGAACACCATGCGGCCCTTCTCGTCGAGCTCGCTCGACATCGCGGCGGTGCGCTCGTCGATGAGGTGGCCGAGCAGGTCCGAGCGCTCGGCGAAGGCGCGCCGCACCGCTTCGGTCTGGGTGGCCAGCGCCGCGTCGGCGCTGGTGGCGCGCTCCTCGATCAGCGCGACGAGTTCCTGGACACGCCCGGCGAGGGCGGCGTCGATGCCGCCGGTCCGCTCCTCGATGGCGCGGGTGAGGTCGGCGACGCGCGCGGCCATCGCGGCGTCGATCCCGCTGGTGCGGCTCTCGATGGTCGCGACGAGGTCGCGGGTGCGGCCGCCGAGTTCTTCGTCGATCGCGCGGGTGCGACTTTCGATCAGGCGGATCGCCTCGAAGGCCTGAGCACCGAAGCGCTCGTCGACCAGGCGGCTGCGCTCCTCCAGCGCCGCGCCGATCGCTTCCAGGCGGCCGAGCACGCCGGTGTCGAAGCGTCCGGCCCCCTCGTCGAGGCGGCGGGCCATCTCCTCGCTGCGCTCGGCGAGGGCGTCGCTGAGGGCGGCGGCACGGGACGCGATGTCCTGGCCCAGGCCCGCGGCACGGCCGTCCAGCGCCTCGACGAGGTCGCGGCTGCCCTCGGCCATGATCCGCGCCATCTCGCCAGTGCGGCCGATCAGAGCCTCGTTCAGCGCCGTCGCGCGGGTGCCGAGATGGCCGTCGATGTGGCTCACGAGGTTGGCGAAGGTCTCGCCGATCTCGGCCGAACGCTTGGCGGAGCGGTCTTCCAAGGCGCCGAGATGCGTCTCGACCGCGTCCCGCGCGTCGCGGGTGCGCTCGACGATGGTCTCGGCGAAGGCCTGGCCCCGGACGGAGATGAGCCGGTCCATCTCGGCGAGGCTGCCGCCCATGGTCTCGCCCAGCGTGGAGGTGTCGCGGGAGATCTTGTCGGCGAGGATGTCGCCGCGGGCGATGATTTCGTGGAGGGCGGCGAGGCGGTTGCCGATCGTCTCGTCGATCGCCTTCACCCGCACGTCGGCGGTCTCGCCGAAGCTGGCGCCGCTCTGGTGCAGGGCGTCGGCGACGCGCGCGCCCTGGGTCGCCACGGCGAGCACGATGTCGCGCCCGGTTCCGGCGATCCGCGCCTGGGTCTCCTCGGCATGGCTGGCGAGCAGGTCGGTGACGCCGCGGCCGTGTTCGCCGAAGGCCGCCTCGATCGTGCGCATCCGGGCCGACAGCTCCTCGGCGACCTGCTCAGCCGCGCGGGCGATGGCGCCGGTGGTCTCGTTCGAACGGGTCGAGAACTCGGCGTTGAGCGTGCCCATCGCAGTGCGCAGGGCTTCGATCGCCGCCTCGGCGCGTCCGCCGAGCAGGCCGCCGGCCTCCTCGGAGGCGGCGTCGATCCGGCCGAGCAGGCCGTTCATGTGGGTCTCGACGGCCCCCGTCACCTCGCCCGAGGTGGCGCGCAGGGCGTCCATCGCGGCGGAGACGCGGGCGGCCATCTCTGCGGTCTGGGCGGCGGTTGCCCCGTGCGCGGTCGAGGCGGCGAGAGTGATCGCCTCCGCGGCTTCGGCGCTGCGGGCAGCGAGGTCGGCGGCGGTGTCGGCGAGGCGCCGCTCGAAGATCTGCACGGCCTCGACGGTGCGGGCTTCCAACTCGCCGGTCGCGCCGGCGGCGGAGCGACGCATCGCCTGCGCCGCCTCGGCTCCGGTGGCGCCGATCGAGACCGTGGTCTCCTCGGCCGAGCGGCGGAAGCTGTCGACGGCCTCGGCGGTGCGCGCCACGATCTCGGCCGACAGGGTCGCGATGGTCTCGCGCAGGGAGCCCGTCGCACCCGAGGCGCCGTGGGCGAAGGTGTCGCCGAGGCTGGCGAAGGCGGCCTCCAGGCTTGAGGCCGCCTCCTGCGAGCGCAAAGCCACGAGGCTGCCGGCGCGCTCGCCGGCCGCATCGAGGCGGGTCTCGAGGGCGCCGCCGTGGAGGGTGATGGTCTCGTGCAGGCGCCCGGCGATCGCCTCGATGCGGTCGGCGACGACACCGCCGCCGGCGGTGACGGTCTCCGCGATGCGCTCGGCGGTGCCGACGCCGGCGTCGACGCTGACGAAGTAGCCGCCCTCGGGCCGGCTCCAGATCACGTCGGTCCCGGTGAGGTGGCGTTCGAGCGCCTCGGTCACGGCCGAGAACTTCGGGGCGAGGAGCTCGCGCTGGCGCTCCATGTGGGCGGTGAGCCCGGCCGGGTCGCGCAGGAAGCGGACGTGCCGAAGCTGGTTCAGCTTGTCCGGCCCGATGGTGCGCTTGCCGGCCCGCGCCAGGTACCAGCGCACGTTCTCGGGAGAGCCGGCGAAGAACGCCAGCCCCGCGCCGGCGAGCGTGATCTTCGAGGTCGAGGCGAAGACGAAGGCGCGGTCGGGGTTGCCGGCCTGCTTGCAGACATCGAGGATGTCGGGAATCGCGTGGTGCTCGGGCGTGAGGTGGTGGACGGCGTAGGCGTTGTCCCAGAACAGGCGGAAGTCCGGGGCGCCGGCCTTCATCGCGGCGAGCCGCCGGACGGTCTCGTCCGAATAGATCTCGCCGGACGGGTTCGAATATTTCGGGACGCACCACATCCCCTTGACCGCCGGGTCCGCGACCAGGGCATCGACCACCTCCATGTCCGGCCCCTCGGGGGTCATCGGCACCGGCAGCATGCGGATGCCGAACTCCTCGCACAGGGCGAAGTGGCGGTCGTAGCCCGGCACCGGGCAGAGGAAGGCCGGCGCCGCCTCCTTCGACCACGGGCGCTCGGAGCCGGGCACGCCCTTCAGCATCGCCCAGACGATGCAGTCGTGCATCACGGCGAGACTTGCGTTCTCGGCCACCACCACCTGCTCCGGCGGCGCGCCGAGGAGCGCCGGGCCGAACAGCGCGCGGGCCTCGGCCAGGCCCTGGAGGCCGCCGTAGTTGCGCGCATCCTCGCCCGACGCCGTGGTGTGGTCGCCGTTGCCGGGCAGCGCCAGCATCCCCGAGGCGAGGTCGAGCTGCTCGGGCGCGGGCTTGCCCCGGGTCATGTCGAGTTTCAGCCCGCGGGCGCGGAACGCCTCGTAGGCGCCTTGCGCCTGCGCATAGCGCGCGGCGAGGTCGGCGGGGGACAGGTCTGCGAGTGCGGTCATCGGAACACGGGCCGGGTTGTTCGGGCGTCGGGGCGTGTCATAGGCCGATCCGTGTTCCAGCGCACGCGAAAGCCGCGGCCGGGACCGGCCGGCCCTTCCCGGATCACGGATCGGTGATCTAAGCTCGCCGCGAGGGGGCGGTCGATTCGAGAGCGCCATGATCGACGACGTCTTCACCTACGGCGGGCAAGGCCTGGGTTTCGTGGCGATCGGCCTGTGGGCCTGGCTCGCCATGACCGCGCCCGCGCTCCAGGCCTGGATCCTGGCGCGCTACGAGGACGAGCTCGGGCTCGGCGCCTCGCCGTCCGCTTCCGCCCCCGCACGCTCGGCCCGCATGGGGCTCGTCGCCGGCGGGGTGACGATGGTCGCGCTCCTGTGCCAGTCGATCGGGTTCGCGATCCCGGATTGACCTTGCCGCGATCGACCTTGCCCGGATTGAATTTGCCGCGATCGACCCTGCGCCGCCCCGCTCAGCGCCGCCCGAACAGCCGCTCGATGTCGTGGCGGCCGAGCGCGACGTAGGTCGGGCGGCCGTGGTTGCACTGGCCGGAATTCGGCGTCGCCTCCATGGCGCGTAAGAGCGCGTTCATCTCCTCCGGGCGCAGGCGGCGGCCGGCGCGGATCGAGCCGTGGCAGCTCATCCGCGAGAGCACCGCGTCGAGGCGGCGCCCGAGGGGGCCGTCCTCCAGGGCGCCGGCGCCGCCCTCCTCCACCCCGCTGGCGTCGAGCGCGTCGAGGATGTCGGCGACGAGGTCGCGCACCGAGGCGCCGG
>NZ_VRUX01000230.1:0-6485 GCF_008039885.1 Methylobacterium sp. WL103 | reverse complement strand
CCCCGGAACGCTCGCCCCGGACGGCGGCGTCGACCGCGCGCAACTGCGCGACGCGGTGCTCGGGCGCCCGGATGCGCTGGCCCGGCTGGAGGGGCTGGTCCACCCGTTGGTCGGGGCCGTCGGCCACGCCTTCCTCGAACGCCATGCAGGCTCGCCGCTGGTGCTGCTCGATATCCCGCTGCTCTACGAGACCGGCGGCGAGGCCCGGTGCGACGCCGTCCTCGTGGTCACCGCGCCGCCCGAGGTGCAGCGCGCCCGCGTGCTGGCCCGCCCCGGCATGACCGAGGCCGCGTTCGCGGCGATCCTAGCCAAGCAGATGCCGGACGCCGAGAAGCGGGCGCGAGCCGACTACGTGATCGACACGAGCCTCGGCTTTGCCGCCGCCGAGGCCGAGGTGGCGGGGATCGTCGCGCAACTAACCGACGAGGCAGGACAGCGCGGTGACCGCCCAAGATCGCAACCGAATTCTAACCCATTCGCGGTGGGTGTCCGGTCCGAGGAAAATTAACTTATCACTCTGAAAAAATTGCCTTCGAGTCAGGAGGTGGTGCCGCATGTCGAAACGCCTGGAAGCGATGCGTGCCAAGCCGATGGCCGGCTGGACTGTTTCGGACATCATGGCGCTCTGCGCCGAGTTCGACGTCGTTTGCCATCCCCCACGCGGCGGCGGTTCGCATTATCGGATCGGCCACCGCTCCCAATTCGAAAAGTTGACGATCCCCGCTGCTCGGCCGATCAAGGGATGGTACATCCGCGAACTCGTCCGGTTCATCGACAAGGTCAGAGCCGCGCCATGAGCGAACTCACCTATCCCGTCGTCATCTCCCCGCTGACCCACGATGACGGCGGCGGCTTCGCTGCGACAGTGCCCGATCTCCCAGGCTGCATGTCCGACGGCGAGACCCCCGAGGAAGCTCTGGTGAACGTCCGCGACGCGATCGATGCTTGGATCGCGATGGCTCGCGAACTCGGGCATGCCGTGCCCGCCCCCTCGCGCACTTTGCAGCGGGCCGTCGGCTGAACGGCTCCCGCCGTCCGCGATCGGGGACCGCATCGCGACGCGCGTGATCGGTATGAGCCGCGAGCGATCGCCTGTCGGAGCCGTCCGGTTCCTCCACAGGGCGCGATATTTCATCGGGATTTCGTCGGGACCCGAGGCGGCGTCGCCGGGTTGGCAGCCCAGGGGCCGCCTGCCGTCGCGGCCGGCCCGCGAGAACCCGGAGACCTGCCATGGCCACCAAGCCGAAGACGCTGCACGATGCCTTCTACGAGACCTTGAAGGACGTCTACTACGCCGAGAAGCAGTCGGTGAAGGCGCTCAAGAAGTCGGCCAAGGCCGCCGAGCATGCCGAGCTGAAGCAGGCATTCGAGACCCACGCCGAGGAGAGCGCCAACCAAGTCGAGCGCCTGACCCAGGTGTTCGAGATGATCGGCAAGCCGGCCCGCGCCAAGACCTGCGAGGCGATGCAGGGCATCACCTCGGAGATGGAGGAGGACCTGGAGGATTTCGGCGACAGCCCCGCCGCCGACGCGGTTCTGGCCGCCTGCGCCCAGGCCGTCGAGCACTACGAGATCGCCCGCTACGGCACCCTGAAGACCTGGGCCGCCCAGCTCGGCTACGCCGACGCGGCCAAGCTCCTCGACGAGACCCTGCAGGAGGAGAAGAAGACCGACGCGCTGCTCTCGGAAATCGCGGAGAGCCTCAACCTCGACGGCACCGAGCCGACGGAGGAGGAGCCTGCCACGAAGAAGTCCGGCCGCAAGGCGGCCTGAACTCGATCCGATGCGATGACGCCGGGCCGGTCTGATCATTCGGTCCGGCGTGTCGCGACGAGACCGTCCCCGGGGTCCGATGATCTTGGGAGCGGCCCTACGGCTTGGTGTTTGCCGGCTTCCGGCTCAGCTGCTTGTTGAGCGTCCGCAATTCGCCGTCATCACGCGTACACAAATCATGGCTGAACGCCGCCTCAAGGTAGGCCGCCTCACTGCGCGTTGCCCGCGCGGAGGACGCTGCATGCGCTGCGGGACTGCACGCCGCGAACGCCAGCACCATCCCAAGCGCCTTCACCACACGCATGACCAACTCCCGGGGCGAGACGGTTTCGAGGCTTGAGCCGGAATCTTTAACGCTGGTATCGCGCATCTCCGCGGCGGATCGTTCGATCCGGGACGGGAGCGTGTACCCAGCCCTTGAGCCGGCACGAAAAACACGATATGCGTGATCTGCCCTCCCAAAAAGCGCCACCGCAGCATCCGTGAGCCCCCGGGGCTCCGCCAAGACGATGCACGGGTCCGCCGCACCCTTCGCGGCCAGACATCCGGCGCCTTCTCCCGATTGCCAGGCTCCCCGCCTCAACCTTCGCTTTCGTCGGTTCAAGACATCCCATGAACGAACAGTCCGACGTCTCCGCCCTCGCGGACATCCCCGGCTCGAACCTGCCCGGTTCGAATGCGCCGACCGAGGGCGCGCTCGCGGCCTCCGACCTCGACGCCATGCGCGAGGTCAAGCTCCAGGACCTCAAGTCCAAGACGCCCACCGACCTGATCGCCTTCGCCGAGGAGGTCGAGGTCGAGAACGCCTCGACCATGCGCAAGGCCGAGCTGATGTTCTCGATCCTGAAGCAGCTCGCGGCCAAGGAGGTCGAGATCATCGGCGCCGGCACCTGTGAGGTGCTGCAGGACGGGTTCGGCTTCCTGCGCTCGTCGGAGTCGAATTACCTCCCGGGGCCCGACGACATCTACATCTCGCCCACGCAAATCCGCCGCTTCGGCCTGCGCACCGGCGACACCGTCGAAGGCCCGATCCGGGGACCGAAGGACGGCGAGCGCTACTTCGCGCTGCTGAAGGTCAACACGATCAACTTCGAGAACCCGGAGAAGATCAAGCACAAGGTCCACTTCGACAACCTGACGCCGCTGTTCCCGACCCAGCGCTTCAAGCTGGAGCTCGACGCGCCGCCGAAGAAGGACTTCTCCCCCCGGATCATCGACATCGTCGCCCCGATCGGCAAGGGCCAGCGCGCCCTGATCGTCGCGCCGCCGCGCACCGGCAAGACCGTGCTGATGCAGAACATCGCGCAGTCGATCACCATCAACCACCCGGAGTGCTACCTCATCGTGTTGCTCATCGACGAGCGCCCGGAGGAGGTGACCGACATGATCCGCTCGGTGAAGGGCGAGGTCATCGCCTCGACCTTCGACGAGCCGGCCACCCGCCACGTGCAGGTCGCCGAGATGGTGATCGAGAAGGCCAAGCGCCTGGTCGAGCACGGCCGCGACGTTGTCATCCTGCTGGATTCGATCACCCGTCTGGGCCGCGCCTACAACACCGTGGTGCCCTCGTCGGGCAAGGTACTCACCGGCGGCGTCGACGCCAACGCCCTGCAGCGCCCGAAGCGCTTCTTCGGCGCGGCCCGAAACATCGAGGAGGGCGGCTCGCTCTCGATCATCGCCACCGCGCTCATCGACACCGGATCGCGCATGGACGAGGTGATCTTCGAGGAGTTCAAGGGCACCGGCAACTCCGAGATCATCCTGGACCGCAAGGTCTCGGACAAGCGCATCTTCCCGGCCATCGACATCACCCGCTCCGGCACTCGCAAGGAAGAGCTGCTGGTTCCGCCGGACGCGCTCAAGAAGACCTACGTGCTGCGCCGCATCCTCAACCCGATGGGCGTCACCGACGCGATCGAGTTCCTCATGGACAAGCTGCGCCAGACCAAGAGCAACGGCGACTTCTTCGACTCGATGAACACCTGACGATTTTTAGGACTCGAACGAGAAAAAGGCCCCGATCGCAGGATCGGGGCCTTTCTCATGACAGCCCGACTGACCGTCGATCCTCCCCACCCCCTCATCCTGAGGTGCGGACGCGAAGCGGGAGCCTCGAAGGAGCCCTCCAGCCGGCCGCGCGATGTCTGGAGACCTCCTTCGAGGCCCGCTGGCGCGGGCACCTCAGGATGAGGTCGCGGGGTGGAGGGCGGAGTGTCGCGGCTACTTCGCCAGTTCGCGGAGCGCGTCGCGGCGATCCTTCATGACGGCGCGGGCAACCGCCATCTGATCCGCGAAATCCGGTGTCTCGGGTGTCAGGTGGTAGCCGTCCGGTGTTTCGACGAGGAAGACCGTGTCTCCCGTCGATACGTTGAGCCGCGCCTGCACCTCCTTCGGAAGGACGACGCCGACGGCGTCGCCGATCTGCGTGAGCTTGAGCGCCACCATCACGTCTTCCAAACGGGTTGCGGGGGATCGGTCCCTTCGAGAATGGGCGGGACCGTGCGGATGCGCAAGCGCGGGACGGGCGGCCGCTACGCCCGCCGCCGCCGCGCCAGCATGTTCAGCCCTTCAACGCCGGCCGAGAACGCCATCGCGGTGTAGATGTAGCCCTTGGGCACGTGCGCCCCGAAGCCTTCGGCGATCAGCGTCATGCCGATCATGATCAGGAAGCCCAGCGCCAGCATCACCACCGTCGGGTTCTTCGCGATCAAGGCCGAGAGCGGCTCGGCGGCCACCAGCATCACGACCACTGCCGTCACGACGGCGATCATCATCACCGGCACGTGCTCGGTCATGCCCACCGCCGTGATGATCGAGTCGATCGAGAAGACGAGGTCGAGGAGCAGGATCTGGCCGATCGCCGCGGCGAAGCCCAGCGTCGCGCCGCCCGTCGCCGTCTCCGGAGCTGGGTCGACGCTGTGATGGATCTCGGTGGTGGCCTTCCACAGCAGGAACAGGCCGCCGGCGAGCAGGATCAGGTCACGCCAGGAGAAGGCGTGGCCGAGCACCGAGAAGACGGGGCTCGTCAGCTGCACGATGAAGGCGACCGTGCCGAGCAGCCCCAGCCGCAGGATTAGGGCGAGCCCGATGCCGATGCGGCGGGCCTTCGCCTGGTGCTCGGGCCGCAGCTTGTTGGTGAGGATCGAGATGAAGATCAGGTTGTCGATCCCGAGCACCACCTCCATCACCACGAGGGTCGCCAGCGCCGCCCACACCGTCGGGTCGGCGGCGAGTCGAACGAGATGGTCCATCGGGCGCCTCGCGTCAGAGCGGCAGGAAGCGGGTGCCGCCGGCTCCCGGCCGGTCGGCCGCATCCGGGGCATAGATCTTCAGGATCTTCGGGAAGACCTTGAAGTGGGCCGGGGTGTGGGTGGTGAGCTCGCCGTCGGTGTTGACGGCCCGCGGCTTCCGCGTGCTCAGCACCACCTCGGTGGTCTGGAAGGCGCGCACGTCTTCGGCCCTGCCGTGGGTGCCGCGGCGGAGCGCCGGCAGCAGGGCGAGCAGGCGCCACCAGTGTTTCACCTCGAGGGAGTAGAAGTCGAGCTTGCCGTCGTCGACGGTCGCGGTCTCCTCCACCGTCATGCCGCCGCCGTAGTGGCGCCCGTTGCCGACCGAGGCCTGGATCGTGGTGACGCGCTCGCGCTTGCCGTCGTGCTCGATCGTCACCGTGAAGGGCCGCACCCGCCGCAGCACCCGGAAGGCGGCGATGGCGTAGCCGACCGTGCCCCACTTCTTCTTCGATTCCGCGGTGAGGCCGCCGGCGAGGTCCGCCGAGAAGCCGATGCTGGCCACGTTGAAGAAGTAGTGCCCGTTGACCCAGCCGAGGTCGACCGGCTGCGGCGCGACCTGCGTGATCAGCTCCGCGGCGGCCACCGGATCGAGCGGCAGTCCGAGGGAGCGGGCGAGGTCGTTGGCGGTGCCCAGCGGCAGGATGCCGAGCGGCAGGCCGGTCTCGACGAGGGCGGGCGCGGCCGCGTTCATGGTGCCGTCGCCACCGCCGAGGATCACGAGGTCGACGTCCTGCGCGTGCCGCCGGATCACCGCGCAGCAATCGCGCTCGGGCTCCGGCTCGACCAGCGTGAGGCCGCCCGCGCGCAACGCCTCGCGCACGGCATCGATCGCCGCGCCGCCGTTGCGGGCCTTCGGGTTGCACAGGAGCAGCGCCCGGCGCGGACGCGACGCCCCCGACGACTCGGCCTCCGCGCTCGTCGGCGAACCTCCGGCGACGGACCGGCTCAACGGATCGGACAAGGGCGGTAACCTCTTCGGCGCGTTCGCCGCCACCCGCGAGGCGCGGGGGCGACGGCGTGGCAGAGATCCGACATCGCGGTCGACGCCTCGACCGCCAGAGGGGCCCGGACCCGGAATACGGCCTAGGTGGCGTACCGTTCCGGCGATCTCAACCCCGTTGCCCCCGCAATTCCGAACTTGCCGGGACCGCAGATCCGGTTTCGCGTGTCCCGAGCGCTATCGGCCGGCTCCGATGCGCTTCAGAGCAGAGCCGCACGGAACCGGGCGCCCACCGGTTCGCGTTAACCTCGGCCGTCGTAGAACGCGTCGCCCCCCGCCCGGCCACCCTCCGGTGATCCCATGTGCCCTGATCCCTCACGCGTCGGCGGCCTGCGTTCCGCGCTCGCGCTCGGCTTGATCCTCGCCGCCGGGGCGGCCCGGGCCGAGCCGCGTCCGGGCTGGGTCGACCCGCCGGCGAAGGC
>NZ_VRUX01000022.1:0-22055 GCF_008039885.1 Methylobacterium sp. WL103 | reverse complement strand
CAACCGCGACCTCGTCTACGTCTCCAACGCCCCCTTCACCGAAGTCTCCAAGGTCGTCAGCGTCTTCTCCACCGTCGCAGGACCCGTCGCCTCCGCCGCATCCGTCTACGCCTACGCACGGTAGACGACACCGCGGCTTGCCGGATCGACGGTTTTCCCGGAAACAGGCGGCCGTCCGGGGCGCGGCGCAGCGTTTCGTGCGCCGCCTGCCGGGAGGGGCGTTGATGCCGAGAAGGGGCCTGATGACGATCGGACGCGCTTTCCGGTTCGGCCCGAACCTGCCCGGCCCCTGCTTCCGCGGTGTCAGCGCCGCCGCACTTCTGTTCGCGATGTTGGCGGCGGGACCGGCCGCGGCCGACGTCGTGGTCGGCGTGGCGGTGCCGCGTTCGGGGGCCTACGTCTCCGTCGGCGAGCAGGTGCTGCGCGGGGTCGAGGCTGCGGCCCGCGACGCCAACGCCAAGGGCGGCCTCGACGGTCAGACCATTCGCCTCGACGTCCAGGACGACGCCTGCGACTCGAACACCGCGACCGCCGTCGCCAACCATTTCGTGCGCTCGGACGTCGGCCTCGTGGTCGGCCACGTCTGCTCGAACGCGTCGCTCGCGGCGTCCGAGGTCTACAGCCAGAACGGCGTCACGATGATCACCGCGGCCTCGGTCTCGGCCAAGCTGACCGATCGCGGCCTGCCGACGATCTTCCGCGTCTGTGGGCGCGACGACGACCAGGCGCGCCTCTCGGCGATCGTGCTGGCCGAGCGGTTCCGCGACCGCAAGATCGCCCTCCTCCAGGACTTGACGCCTGCGGCGCGCGCGCTCGCCAACGCGACCAAGGACAACCTCAACCGGATCGGGATCAACGAGACGCTGCTGTCCGCCTTCTCACCGAGCGACGCCGACGACGCGGCTCTCGCCGACCGGCTGAAGGCCGCCGGCATCGAGGTCGCCTATTACGGCGGCGACGCCGTCGAGATGGGCCGTCTGGTTCGGATCTCGGCCGAGCGCGGCTTCCGGCCGCAATGGTTCGGCACCTCCGCCATCGCCACGCCGGACTTCGCCAAGATCGCCGGCGGGTCCAGCAACGGCGTGCTGATGACCTTCTACCTCGATCCGAGCCGCCAGCCGGCGGCGGCCGAGGTGGTCAAGGCGTTCAAGGCGGAGGGCGGCGAGCCGACGGGCTCGACGATCTACGGCTACGCCGCGCTCCAGGCCCTGGTGGCCGCCGGCAACTTTGCCCGGACGCAGGACCCGAGGCGCATCGCTGCGACGCTGCATGCCGAGCGCTTCGACCTCGTGCTCGGCACCGTCGGCTTCGACGGCAAGGGCGACGTCACCGCCCAGGGCTACGTGCTCTACGTCTGGAAGGACGGCGTCTTCACCCCGGCGCCGAAGTAGCCGATCGGCTCAGGCGGCCTCGGCCGCGTCGACCTCGGCTCCACGGCCGAGGCCGCGGAGCAGGTCGGCGAGGTGCGGGCGCACACCGAGCTGGAGCTTGTGCAGGCGCCGCACCGCCTCGTTCAGCGTTCCCTGGCGGTCGAGCATCCGGTCGGCGAAGCCGATCATCCGCGCGTTCGGCCAGGCCGGCTCGCGGATCGCGTGCAGGCGCCGCACGAGGGTTTCCGCCTCAACGGTCGGCTCCGCGTCGCTCATCAGGATCAGCAGCGCCGCGGTCGAGCGCGACAGGCCGTAATGGCAGTGGACGAGGAGATGCGCGGCGGGTCCCGCCTCGCGGTCGCGCCCGAAGGCCAGGATCTCGGCCACGTGACCGGGCTCCGGCGGGACGAGGCCGTCGCCCGGGCCGAGGCAATCGTGGAAGTAGAGGGTCGTGCGCCGGTGCGCCCCGTAGGCGGCGAAGCCCGCCGGCTCCGGCGTGCCCGGATCGAGCAGCGACAGCACGCGGTCGACGCCGCTCGCGCCGTGGCGGGCGAGCTCTTCGAGGCCGCAGACCGTGTGGAGGGTGATGGAAGCCGGTGTCACGATGGCAACGCCCTACCACGCGCCGCCCGCGGTTTCGAGACCCGCGCCGGACGTGTTAGGGGCCGCGGGACCGCGACCGATGCGTGAGGGAGGTGCCATGACGACCGTGAAGCGACGTGCGCTCCTCACCGCGGGGCTCGGTGCCGCGCTGTCGGCGCCTGCGCTCGCCGCCGCGCCGGCGCAGAGCGGGTCGGAGGTCCGGTGGCGGTTGGCCTCCGCCTTCCCGAAGAACCTCGACATCCTGTTCGGTGCGTCCGAGGCCCTCGCCCGCATCGTCGGCGAGGCGACAGACGGGCGCTTCGCGATCCAGGTCACGGGCCCGGGCGAGCCGGTGACGGCCGACGGGCTGCTCGACGCCGTGGCGGCCGGGACGGTCGAGATGGGCCACGGGCCGGCGACCGTCGCGCCCGGCAAGGACCCGACCCTCGCGCTCGCGACTACCCTCCCTTTCGGTCTGAACGCCCGTGGCCAGAACGCGTGGTGGCTCGCCGGCGGCGCCAACGACCTGTTCGCGGAGCTGTTCGCCAAGAACGGGCTCGCCAGCCTGCCCGGCGGCAACACCGGCGCCCAGATGGGCGGCTGGTTCCGGCGCGAGATCAAGACGGTGGCCGACCTCCAGGGGCTGAAGGTCCGCATCGGCGGCCTCGGCGCGCAGGTGCTGGCCAAGCTCGGCGCGGTGCCGCAGGCGGTCTCCGGCTCTGAGATCGCCGCCGCGCTCGAGTCCAAGCGCCTCGACGCCGCCGAGTGGATCGGCCCCTACGACGACGAGCGCCTCGGCCTTCAGAAGGCGGCGCCGATCTACCATTATCCCGGCTTCTGGGAGGGCGGCGCGATGCTGCACTTCTGGCTCAACGCCGAGACGTGGAAGGCCCTGCCCAAGCCCTATCGCGCGATCCTGCAGGCGGCGGCGGCCGAGGTCGCCGCCGACGTCCAGGCGAAGTACGACGCCCGCAACCCCGGCGCCCTCCGCCGGCTGGTGGCGACGGGCGCGCAGCTGCGCCCGTTCCCACAGGATGTGATGGAGGCGGCGCTGAAGGCGGCCAACGACGTCTACGCCGAGATCGCCGCCAAGAACCCCGATTTCCGCCGGATCTACGAGGCGATGAAGACTTTCCGCAACGAGGAATACCTCTGGTTCCAGGTGGCGGAGTACACCTACGACAATTTCATGATCCGGGCGCGTGCGCGCGGATAAGGCCGGTGCCGCCGTCCCTGGTTTCGTGGCAGGGTCGCGGTTCTCCGATGCCCGTTCGCGACAGGGCCGAAGTGGTCGCGGGAACAGCACGCGATGATGCCCGATGACGATGCGGTCCAAAGCTCCGGTCAGCGCTCGGGCCAAGGCTCCGGGGACGAGGCCGTCGACGACGCGCAGGAGCGGCCCGAACGCTTCCTGATCGTCGGCGTCGGCGCGTCGGCCGGCGGGATCGAGGCGCTGGAAGGCTTCTTCCGCGGCATGCCGTCGATGCCGGGTCTCGGGATCGTCATCGTCACGCATCTCAGCCCCTGGCGCGAGAGCGTGCTGCACGAGATCGTCTCGCGCTTCACCGACATGCCGGTTGAGGTCGCGAGCGACGGCGTCGCGGTCGCGGAGAACCACGTCTACGTCCTGCCGGCCGACGCCGTCGTCGGCATCCGTGACGGGCTCCTCGTCCTGCGCCACCAGAGCGCCGAGCACCGCGAGCGTCACCCGGTCGACATCTTCCTCAGCGCGCTCGCCGCCGACCAGGGCGAGTATGCCGGCGGCGCCATCCTGTCGGGGGGCGACTCCGACGGCACGCTCGGCATCAAGGCGATCAAGGAGCACGGCGGCGTCACGCTGGCCCAGATTGCCAATGGCGACGGGCCGCAGCACCCGAGCATGCCCTCCAGTGCGATCGCGACCGGGTACGTCGATTTCGGCGTGCCCTCGCACGAGATGGGCGCGAAGCTCGTCGCCTACCGGGCGAGCCTGTCGATGACCGACACGATCCTGGCCGGCAACGAGGCCGGCCCGTCGCCCGACGAGCTGCGCGGGGAGATCTACGCGATCCTGCGCGCCCAGGTCGGGCACGACTTCGGCGGCTACAAGACCAAGACCTTCCTGCGCCGCGTCCAGCGCCGGATGCAGATCCTGCAGGTCGAGGTCGTCGCCACCTATGTCGAGCGGCTGCGGCGCGACCCGGTCGAGGTCTCGGCCCTGTTCCGCGACCTCCTGATCAACGTGACCACGTTCTTCCGCGACGCCGAGGCGTTCGCCATGCTCAGCGAACGCGTCATCCCGAAACTCTTCGAGGGGCGCGGCGCCGACCAGACCGTCCGGGTCTGGGTGCCGGGCTGCGCCACCGGCGAAGAGGTGTTCTCGCTGGCGATCCTGATGATCGAGCACATGGAGACGCTGACCGCGGCCTGCCGGGTGCAGATCTTCGCCACCGACATCGACGAGCACGCCCTCGGCGTCGCGCGCGCCGGCCGCTATCCGGAGCAGCTGCTCGACGGCGTCTCGCCCGAGCGCCGGCGCCGCTTTTTCCTGCAGGACGGGGCGAGCTTCGTGCTGGCCAAGACCGTGCGCGACCTGTGCATCTTCTCGCCCCACAGCGTCATCCGCGATCCGCCCTTCTCGCGGCTCGACATGGTCTCGTGCCGGAACCTGCTGATCTATTTCGGGCTCAGCATCCAGAACCAGGTGCTGCCGACCTTCCACTACGCGCTGAGGCCCGGCGGCTTCCTGTTCCTCGGCATGTCGGAGAACCTGAGCCAGTTCGCCGACCTGTTTGCGCCGATCGACAAGAAGCACCGCATCTTCCGCAGCCGCGCCGACAACGCGACCGAGCCCCGCGTCCCCCTCGCTCTCAGCGGATTGCGCGCGATGTCCCATGGCAGAGACCTGAGACCGCGCCAGGGCGGCAACAGCTCCCTGGCCCTTCGCCATTCGGTCGAGATGCAGGTCCTGGAGCGGTTCACGCCGCCGCACGTCGCGGTGAACCGCCAGGGCGACGTGGTCTACTACTCGAACCGCACCGGCAAATATCTCGAGGCGGCGGCGGGACTTCCCACCCGTCAACTGCTGACGATGGCGCGCAAGGGGTTGAGGCTCGAGCTCCGGGCCGCCTTCCGCGAGTCTGTCGACACCAACGCCCAGGTGGTGCGCGAGGGGCTCGTCGTCGAAGGCGACGACGGCCGCGTGCAGATCGTCACCGTGACCATCGAACCCCTCGTCGCCCAGCGATCCGAGGAGCCGCTGTTCCTCGTGCTGTTCAGCGACGAAGGGCCCTCGATCAGCCGCGAGGCGGCGCAAAAGCGCTCGGTCTCCGCCCACGACGAGGTCGCGCTCCAGCTCGAGCGGGAGCTGCGCGAGACCCGCGAGCGGCTGCAATCGCTGATCGAGGAGTACGAGACCGCGTTGGAGGAGCTGAAATCGTCCAACGAGGAACTCGTGTCGGTCAACGAGGAGCTGCAATCCACTAACGAGGAGCTGGAGGCCTCGAAGGAGGAGCTGCAATCGGTCAACGAGGAACTCTACACCGTCAACGCCGAGCTGAACGGCAAGGTCGAGGCGCTGGATCGCGCCAACACCGACCTGCACAACCTCTTCGCCAGCACCGACATCGCGACGGTGTTCCTCGACGCCAAGCTCGTGATCCGCAGCTACACTCCCGCGGTCACCGAGATCTTCAACATCCTGCCGAGCGACCGCGGACGCCCGATCACCGACTTCGCCGGGCGGCTGACCCTGCCGAACCTGGCCGAGGACGTCGCCGCGATCATGCAGGGCAGCGACACGATCGAGCGGCAGATCGACCGGACGAAGGATTCCGCGCGCTTCCTCGTGCGGCTCGCGCCCTACCGAAACGGCGAGAACCGGATCGAGGGCGTCGTCGTCAGCTTCATGGACGTCACCGTGCTCGCCCGCGCCGAGATGAGCCAGCGCGTGCTGGTGGCGGAGTTGCAGCACCGGACCCGCAACCTCCTGGCCGTGGTCCAGTCGATCGCCCGGCAGACCCTGGGAACGGGGTCGGCGGTCGAGGCCTACTCTGAGCGGCTGAAGGCGCTCGGCCGGGTGCAGGGCCTGTTCGGCCGCTCCGACAGCGGCGCGGTCGACCTCGCCGAGCTGGTGCGGCTCGAGCTGCGCGCCCACGGAACCGAGGAGGGCAGCCGGATCACCATCGACGGGCCGGAGGTCGCCCTCGGCTTCGAGCACGTCCAGACCTTCGCCCTCGCGCTGCACGAGCTCGCGACCAACGCGATCAAGCACGGTGCCCTCGCACAGGCCGGCGCCCGCCTCGCCATCGCCTGGTCCCTGGAGGCGAACCCGGCCAGCGGCCGGCTGCTCGTGCTCGATTGGACCGAGAGCGGGGTCGCCATGCCGCCGGAGCCCGAGCGGCGCGGCTTCGGGCGCGACCTGATCGAGAAGGCGCTGAGCTACAGCCTGCGCGCTCAGGCATGGTTCGAGCTCGGGGCCGACGGCGTCCACTGCAGGATCGAGATGCCTCTATGAGTCGTGGCCTCGGGCGGCTACACCTTCAGACGGCAATTGGCGCCGACCGCCGGGACGTCTCGGTCCTCAAGCATGGTTCGGCGCTCAGGTTCGAGACGGCATGAACAACCCCTTCATCCGGAAACTGGAGAACTTCACCCGTTTCTCCCAGGCGGAGCGCAAGGCGCTCGAGGACGCGACCGGGCAGAACGTGCGCCGCCTCGGCCCGCGCGAGGACATCGTCAACGAGGGTGACGAACCGCGCGCCGTCAATCTCGTCCTCGAAGGATGGGCCTGCCGCTACAAGCAGCTTCAGGACGGGCGCCGGCAGATCATCGCGTTCTTCCTGCCGGGCGACCTCTGCGACCCGCACATCTTCACACTGCGCCAGATGGACCACGCCGTCGCCTCGCTGACCCCGGTGACGCTGGCCCGGGTCACCCAGCCCACCATCGAGGGCCTGACGGAGAGCTCGACCCGCATCGCCGAAACGCTGTGGTGGGAGATGCTGCACAACGCGGCGGTCCAGCGCGAGTGGACGGTGAGCCTCGGCCAGCGCTCCGCCGTCGAGCGCCTCGCCCACCTGCTGTGCGAGCTGTACATGCGCCTGCGCGCGGTCGGCCTCACCGAGGGCACCGCCTACGACCTGCCGGTGACGCAGGCCGACCTCGCCGACACCCTCGGACTGTCGAGCGTCCACGTGAACCGGACCATCCAGGAGCTGCGCGGCGCGGGCCAGATCACCTGGAAGGGCAGGCGCCTGACGATCCACGACCTGCCGGCGCTGATGGCGTTGGCCCTGTTCGACCCCAACTACCTCCACCTCGATCACGAGGGTGCGCATCTCGATGCGCAGTGAGATCCGTTTCGCGCCGGCCACTTTCGCGCGCCGCGCCGCCCGGCGTGGCGGCGATCCCTCCGTAGCGACGGCCGTCCGATGAGCGACGAAGGCCGGATCGCCGCGCTCGAAGCCGAGAACGCGGCCCTGCGCCGACGCCTCGTCGCCGCCGGCCTCGACCTGGATGCGTCGGCGTCGGCGTCGCCCGAGGTGGACGCGGTGCTGCACCGGACACGCAACACCCTGGCGATGGTCCGCGCGATCATCCGCCGCTCGGCCGATGCGGATCGCAGCGCCGAGGATTGCATGATGCGCCTCGACGGCCGCCTCGGTGCGATCGCACGGGTGCAGAGCGCCGGCATCGCCGACCCGTCGGCCGGCCTCGACCTGCACTCGATCGTCGCCGATGCACTGATGGCGTTGCTGGCCCGCGAGGGCGAGCGCGTCCACATCGTCGGGCCGAAGGTGCTGCTGGCCCCGCGTGCCGCCGAGGTGTTCGCGCTGGCCGCCCACGAGCTCGCCAGCAACGCGATGGAACACGGGGCGCTGACGGTCCCCGACGGCCGCATCGCCGTCACCTGGACTCTCGACTCGTGCGGGGATGCGCCGACCCTCTCGCTCGGCTGGTCCGAGACCGGATTGCACGACTTGCCTGCCGAACCGGCGCCGCTCGGCTTCGGCACCGAGATGCTGACGCGCACCCTGCGCTACGAACTGGGCGCAGAGACCACCCTCGCCTACCGGCCGGACGGGCTGCGCTGCACGATCCGCTTCGCGCTGGCGCCGCGGCTCGGACGCGTCGTCGAGGCTCCGGCGGAGGACGGGGGCGACGCCTAGAGCATTTTCGAGCGAGGTGGATGCCGGCTCGCGTGAAGGAAATGCGACCACACCCGGCTCGAGCATCGTCCGTGATCCAGAGATCATGGACGATGCTCCAGGCGCCGCCGACGGCGTTCAGGCCCCGAACAAGACGCGGGCGATCGTCCCCGGCTCGACCGGCTTCTCGCAATGGGCGACCGCAGCGTAGCGCGGCGGCACCATCGTCCGGTCGTAGCCGGTGGCGAAGACGAAGGGGACACCCCGCGCCGTCAGCGCGTCCGCCAGCGGGAAGACCATTTCGCCCTGCAGGTTGATGTCGAGCACGGCCCCGTCGAGGTCTGGCGCCTCGGCGAGCAACGCCAGCCCGTCGGCGACGGTCGCCGCCGGCCCGACCACTTCGGCGCCCTCCGCCTCGAAGCTGCGCGCCAGATCGGACACGATGAAGTAGTCGTCCTCCACGAGCAGGACGCGGCGCTTGGCCAGCGGTGCCGTCGACGTGGCGTCGCCCATTCGGTCCATCGATCTCAAGACGTTCCACGACCGCGCCCGTCGCGACGTTCATGGCATAGAATGCCAGGGAAAGCGGCCGCGGGCGAGCGGCGTGCGCGCAAGTCGCTCAGGGCGTGCGCTTGCGTAGGACGAAGTTGCCCGAGGCGAGGAATTTCTGGGCGCGCTTGCCGGTGTCGACCTCCGTCGTGAAGACGTTTCCCTTCGAATCGACGGCGAGGTTGTGGACCCAATGGAATTGCCCGGCTCCGCGGCCGTTGCGGCCGAAGGCGCCGAGGGTCTCGCCGGTGGCGCGCGACAGGGTTCAGACCTCGTTGTTCGCCCCGTCGGCGTTGAAGAGGAAGCTCTCGTCGGCATCGGGCCACAGCGCGAGCTCCCAGACCGTGCCGTCGGCGCGGGTCTTCGTCTCGACGAACATCTCCTTCGCGCAGCTGCCGTCCTTCCGGAACACTTGGATACGGTCGTTGGTGCGGTCGCAGACGTAGACGAGCCCGTCGCGCGCGATCTTCACGCAGTGCACCGGGTCGGCGAATTGCTGCGAGGGAGCTGCGGCCGGATCGTAGGCGGGTACCTTGTCGTCGGTCGGCGGGCGGCCGTAGGCGCCCCACATCCGCTTGAACGCCCCGGTCTCGGAGCCGAACACGATGATGCGGTGATTGTAGTAGCCGTCTGCGACGTAGACTTCGTTGGCGGCGTCGAAGTCGACGTTGGCGGGCCTGCCGAGGCGGCTCGTGTCGCGGCTGTCGGTCTGCGGGCCGGACTTGCCGATCTGCATCACGAACCGCCCGTCGGCCGTGAACTTGAGCAGCTGCCCGTCGTTCGCGCCGTTGCCGGCGATCCAGACGGAGCCCTTCGGGTCGACCTGGATGCCGTGCTCGTTCTCGGGCCAGTCGTAGCCCTGCCCCGGGCCGCCCCAGGAGCGCAGCACCGTGCCGGCCTGATCGAATTCGCGCACCGGGGGCGCCGGCTTGCAGCATTTCGTCCGCGGCGGATCGAGGCTCGCCGCCTTCTCGTCGTCGGTGAGCGTCCGCGGGCGCTGGATCACCCAGACGTGGTCGTCGGCGTCCACCGCGACGCCGGATGCCTGACCCATGATCCAGTTGTTCGGGAGTGGCTTCGGCCAAGCCGGATCGACCTGGAAAGTCGGTACCTCGGCCGCTTCTCCGAGACCGACGGGGATCGCGGCCTATACGAACCCGATCGCCAGCGCTCCAGCGAGCCTGCGCAGGATGTCGTCCTCCCGGCGGCGGTTCTGCGCCTTCCAGACGATCTTAGGCTCGCCTCGATGCGCGGCCAGGGCACGGGGGCGGCAAAGCCGCGCCGACGGTGACAGATCGCGGGAAACGGTTCGAGGCGACGCGGGAAGGGGCGCACCAAGAAAAAAGGCCACTCCCGAAGGAGCGGCCCGAAGTCTAGGGAGGAAACGCCCAAGAAGGGCAGCAGGACCGCGACGCCATCGCTGTCCCGCGTTGCACAATCTGATCCTCCCTCGCCGAAATGCAAGGGGGTTCGGTCAGTGACCCTGTCGTTTCTCGGCCCGACCTGCAGCTCGGTCGAAGCATGTGTTGAAAATGTCGCAGACGGGTTCGATCAATCTTCGGCCGTCCTTGGTGTCGTCCTTGAGCGACAAATGCATGCAAATGACTGATCGAAAACAGGTTTCGTCCGCCAATGCGGCCCTGTGCTATGGCCCGGATTTCAGCCCCTCCCGCATTGGTGCGCGCGGGACGATCGCGATCTCCGCTCTAGCTGAGCCGGTACGGTTCCGGGCCGTGTACCGGGTTGGGGACGACGCGAGACGATGGCGATTCACGAAAAGCGCTTCCGGGTCCTGAACGATGTCGCACCGCGGAAGGGCGGCGCTTACGTCCTGTACCTGCTGCAGCAGGCCAACCGCGCGCATCACAACCCGGCGCTGGAATACGCGATCGAGGAAGGCAACCGCCTCGGGCTACCGGTGGTCGCCTGCTTCGGGCTGCTCGACGGCGCCAACGGGTTTCCCGAGGCCAACGCCCGGCACTACGCCTTCCTGCTCCAGGGGCTCGCCGACGCGAAGGCGGGACTGGAGAAGCGCGGCGTCGGCTTCGTCATGCGCAAGGCTTCGCCCGCCGAGATCGCGATCGACCTCGGCCGCGAGGCCGCCCTCCTCGTGCTCGATCGCGGCTACCTCGCGATCCAGAAAAGCTGGTACGGCGAGATCGCGAAGGCCGTCGAGACCCGCGTCGTGCAGGTCGAGGGCGATGTGGTGGTCCCGGTGGAGACCGCTTCCCCCAAGCACGAGTTTGCCGCGCGCACGCTGCGCCCAAAGCTGCACAAGCTGTGGGCCGATTTCGTGGAGCCGCTCGCGGCCCGCAAGGTCGAGCATAAAGCCGACGGCCTGAAGCTCCCGAGTGAGATCGATCCGTCCGACCCGATGAAGGTCCTGGCAGGGATGACCCTCGACACCGACGTCGGGCCGGTGAAGCGCTTCGTCGGGGGCGAGACGCAGGCGCGCAAGCGCCTGAAGGCGTTCCTGGAGGACGGGCTGTCCGGCTACGGCAACGGCCGCAACCGGCCGGAGGCGGCGGCAGCCTCGCACATGAGCCCCTACCTGCACTTCGGCCAGATCTCGCCTGTCGAGATCGCGCTCGCCGTGCGCGCGGCGAAGGACGGCGACGACGACGACCGCGGCGCCTACCTCGAGGAGCTGATCGTCCGGCGCGAGCTGGCCTCGAACCACGTCTTCTACACCGAAAGCTACGACAACTACGCCAAGGCGGTGCCCGACTGGGCGCAGAAGACGCTGGCCGAGCACGCGGAGGATCCGCGGCCCTACAGCTACACCGAGGCGCAGCTCGCGGCCGGCGAGACCCACGACCGTTACTGGAACACAGCGCAGGCGGAGATGCGGGTGACCGGGTACATGCACAACCAGTTGCGCATGTACTGGGGCAAGAAGATCCTCGAGTGGTCGCCGTCGCCGAAGGTCGGCTTCGAGCGGACCCTGCGGATCAACAACCGGTACTTCCTCGACGGGCGCGACGCGAACTCGTTCACCAACGTCGCCTGGGTCTACGGCCTGCACGACCGGCCGTGGGCGCGGCGCAAGGTGTTCGGCACCGTGCGCTACCAGAGCGAGAACTCGCTCAAGAAGTTCGACGCCAAATCCTACGTGAAGGCCGTCGAGACCCTGTGCGCGGCGGAGAAATAGCCGTCGCGCCCCTCGCGGCCTGGCCCGCTCCTCGCTAAGGCAGGGCGGCCGACGCAAACCTCGCCCCAGGCAGGCTTGCCGAGGCGAGCGTGTTCCGTCGGTGTCGAGTCCTCGCGCAATGCCGCCCCGTTTCCGCACCCGCGCCTCGATCGCGCGCCTGCGCCGCGCCTCCATCGGCGCCTACCCGCTCTGGCGCGGGCGGTTGCTGTTCCTGTTCGGCGGCATCTGCGTCGGCCTCGCCGCCGTCCTGATGGCGCGCTGCGCCGACGCGGCGCAGGTCGGCTTCAAGGCGCTGGTCGGCGTCTCGCCGCTGGTCGCCCTTGTGGCGACGCCCGCGGGCTTCGCGCTGGCGGCCCTGCTGGCGCGGACCGTCTTCCCGAACTCGCAAGGCTCGGGCATCCCGCAGGTGATCGCCGCGCGCCACACCCGCGATCCGGCCTTTCGCCACCGCCTGATCTCGCTGCGCGTCGCCTTCGGCAAGATCGTGGTGATGACCTTGGGCCTCGCCTGCGGCGCCTCGTCGGGCCGCGAGGGGCCGACGGTGCAGGTCGGCGCCGCGATCATGGCCGCCGTCGGCCGCCTCACCCCGGATCGGCTGCCCGGCCTGATCCTCGCTGGCGGCGCGGCCGGGGTCGCGGCCGCCTTCAACACGCCTCTGGCCGGCATCGTCTTCGGGATCGAGGAGCTCGGCCGGGCCTACGAGCCGCGCTCGTCCGGCCTGATCGTCGCCGGGATCGTCGCCGCCGGCCTCACCTCGCTCTGGCTCGTCGGCAACTACACCTATTTCGGAACCAGCGACGTGACGCTGCCGCTCGGCAAGGGCTGGCTCGTTGTGGTCGTCCTGGGCGCGGCGGGGGGCTTTGCCGGCGGCGTGTTCAGCCGTCTCGTGATCCTGTTCGCGCGCGGGCTCCCGGGCCGGGGCGGACGCTGGATCGCCCGGCATCCGATCGCCTTCGCGGGGCTGTGCGGCCTCGGCGTCGCGCTCGCGGGGCTCGCCTCGGGCGGATCGGTCTACGGCACCGGCTACGAGGAAGCGAAAGCGCTGCTGCACGGCGATTCGGCAGCCCGGCTCGACTTCGCGCCGCTGAAATTCTGCGCCACCGCGCTCTCGGCGATCAGCGGCATCCCCGGCGGTCTGTTCGCGCCCTCGCTCGCGGTGGGCGCCGGCCTCGGGGGCATGCTGCAGGACGTGTTCCCGCACGTGCCGATCGGCGCGCTGGTGCTGACCGGGATGGTCGCCTACCTCGCCGGCGTGCTGCAGGCGCCGATCACCGCCTTCGTCATCGTCACCGAGATGACCCAGGACCACGCGATGATGATCCCGCTGATGATCGCGGCGGTGCTGGCCGACGCCGCCTCGAAGACCGTCTGCCGCACCGGCCTCTACCACACGCTGGCCGAGATCATGCTCGCCCGCGCCGCGCCGGCGCAGGACGAGGCCGGAATTCCGGGCGCGTCCGCGCGGGTCGGCGGGAACGGTTGAGCTTGGGCCGCATTGATCGGACGCTTTCCACGCCGGCCGTTCGCCGGTTCGATCCGGAGTTTTCGGCATGACCCTTCTGAAATGGGCCCTCATCTGCTTCGTCGTCTCGGTCATCGCCGGCGGCCTCGGCTTCACTGGCATCGCCTCGGGCGCCGGCTCGCTCGCCCGGATCCTGTTCGGCATCTTCCTGGTGATCGCGATCGTCATCGTCGTCATCGCCTTCGCCGTCGGGCAGGCGGTGTTCTGAGGAGCGCCTCGTGGCGTCGGGCCTGAGCCGGGGCGTCCCCCCGGCGAAGCGCACGTGTCTGGTCACCGGCGCCACCTCCGGGATCGGCTACGAGACCGCCCTGGGGCTGGCCAAGGCCGGCGCCCAGGTCGGGATCGTCGGCCGTGACCCTGGCAAGGTCGCGGCGACGGCGGCCGCGCTCACCGCGGCCGTGCCGGGCGCCGCGATCGACCGCTTCGTCGCCGACCTTTCGTCGCAGGCGGAAATTAGGCATTTAGCCGGCGAAGTCCGCGCGGCCTATCCGCGCCTCGACGTGCTGGTGAACAACGCCGGGGCGATCTTCGACCGGCGCGAGACCACCGTGGATGGCTTCGAGCGGACCTGGGCCCTCGACCATCTCGGCTACGTCGTCTTCACCCTTGAGCTTCTCGACCTGCTCAAGGCCTCCGGCCGGCCGGGCGACGCCGCCCGCATCGTCAACGTGGCCTCGGCCGCGCATACCCGCGGCCGCATCGCCTTCGACGACCTCCAGGCCGAGCGGTCCTACGGCGCGATGCGCGCGTATTCGCAGGCCAAGCTCGGCAACGTGCTGTTCACCTACGCGCTCGCCCGCCGCCTCGCCGGCGCGCCCGTGACGGTGAACGCCCTGCATCCCGGCGTGATCGACACGGGCTTTGCCAAGAACACCGGCGGCGCGTTCGGCCTCGCCTGGAACCTGATCCGTCCGTTCCTCAGCACCCCTGCCGCCGGCGCGGCGACGACGCTGCACCTTGCGACCGCGACCGCGGCCGAGGGGGTGAGCGGGCGCTACTTCGCGCGTAGCCGCGAGAAGACCTCGTCGCGCTACAGCCGGGACGAGGCGGTGCAGGAGCGGACTTGGGCGATCAGCCTGGAGCAGGTCGGGCAGGCACCGATCTAGGCGTGGACATGAACGCCTGGGAACCGTGCCCGAACGTTCGAGAAGCGCGGACAGGAGCGTCCAACCGTTTGCCTTGGGGCAGGCGGTCCGCTCCCGACCGAACTCCGTTGTGGAAGCGACTCGTTAGACCAGACCTCGATGAGCCCGACTCATCGAGGTCTGGCCCCCGCGACTGCGGGGCGGCGGCAATCGGCCGGACCTCATGGGTTCCTACCCATGAGACTTGGTATTCGACCGGCCGAAAGCGGGTGTCGGTCGGCATCGCCGCGTTGGTCTGTCGCTCCGAACCGCCCGCTTCTCTGTGGAGGTCGGCTGGCCCACTCAGGCGCGGAGGGCGACAGGCCAGCCTCAGGCCAGCTTAGGGCGGAAGGGAAGAACGAGACCTTCCGGACGCAAGCTCGTCATGAGGGTCCGCGCGAGTTCCGACTGTCCGAACGGCTTGGTCAATCGCGGGACCGGAACCAGGCCGTTCTCAGGCAGCTCGGCGTAGCCGCTTGCAAGGATCGCGACCATGTCCGGATACTCGGCCCAGATCGCGTCGATCAGCTGCGTCCCGGTCATGCCGGGCATCATCTGATCCGTGATGACAAGATCGATGGTCTCCCCCGACCGACGCAGGATGCGCAGAGCCTGCTCCCCGGAGACCGCCTCGACGACCGTGTGCCCGAGATCTTCGAGCATCGCCGCCGTGTTCATCAGCACCAGAGCATCGTCGTCGACGACCAGGACCGTGACCGGGTCGAGCTTCGGAAGTTCGGGCTCGGCCTGTCGGTCGGGTTGGATCGCTTTGCTCATGTCGGCCTCGGGCAACCAGAGCTCAGCCGTCGTGCCCTGGCCCTTGACGCTCTTGAGGAGCAAACGGCCGCCCGACTGCTCGGCGAAGCCGTGGGCCATCGAGAGGCCGAGCCCGGTGCCTTTGCCGACGCCCTTGGTGGTGAAGAACGGCTCCGCCGCCTTCGCCAAAGTCTCCGCATCCATGCCTTCGCCGGTGTCGATCACGGACAGGCAAACGTAGTTGCCCGGCTTCAGGCCTTGGACGTCCTCGGCCGAAACTTTGGCCTCGCGGGCGACCAGCGTGATCGTGCCTCCGGCCGGGGTGGCGTCGCGTGCGTTCACGCAGAGGTTCAGGACGACCAGTTCGAGTTGGTTGGCGTCTGCCAGAACGTGCGGAAGCTGCAGTGGGAACTGCATGTTGACCGGGATGTTCAAGCCGATCGACCGCTGCAGCATGTCGCCCATGCCGCGGATGAGGTCCGGCACGTCGACGGGCGTCGTAGACAACTCCTGCCGCCGCGCGAACGCAAGCATGCGCTTGGTCAGGGTCGCGCCACGATGGGCGGCCTGGATCGAGTTGTCGATCAGCTGCCGGAGCTTTGGCTCGGGCGGCAGGCGCTTGCGGGCAAGCTCCAGGTTGCCGAGAACCACCGCGAGCAGGTTGTTGAAGTCGTGGGCCACCCCTCCGGTGAGCTGCCCGACCGCCTCCATCTTCTGAGATTGGATGAAGCGTGCTCGGGTCTCTTCGAGCGCCTGCTGCGCGTCGCGTCGCTCGGTGATGTCACGTGTGATCTTGGCGAAGCCGATGAGTTCGCCGTGGTCACCCCGGATGGCGTCGATCACGACGTTGGCCCAAAAGCGTGAGCCGTCCTTGCGGATGCGCCAGCCTTCGGCTTCGAACCGGCCTTCTTTCGTGGCCGTCGCCAGCGCCGTTCCCGGCAGATCGGTCGCCCGGTCCTCGTCGGTGTAGAACCGCGAGAAATGCTCGCCGATGATCTCCGCGTCGGAGTAGCCCTTGAAGCGCTGGGCGCCCTTGTTCCAGCTGGTCACCCGCCCAGTCGGATCGAGCATGTAGATGGCATAGTCGCGCACGCCTTGAACCAGCAGGCGGAAGCGCTGCTCGCTCTGTCGCAAGGCGGCCTTCGTGGCCTGCTGCTCGGTGAGATCGCGGGTCACCTTGGCGAACCCGAGCAGCGTGCCGTCCTCGGTGCGGATCGGGTCGATAAGAACGTGCGCCCACATCAGGGTGCCATCCTTTCGAACGCGCCAGCCCTCCTGCTCGAAGCGGCCTTCGGTCTTGGCGATCATCAGAGCCCGCGCTGGAAGGTCCGTCGCCCTGTCCCCGGCCGTATAGAACCGGGAAAAATGCTGTCCGACGATCTCGTGGTCGGCGTAGCCCTTGAAGCGCTGTGCGCCCTTGTTCCAGCTTGTGACCACGCCTGCCGGGTCGAGCATGTAGATCGCGTAGTCGATGATGCCCTCGACGAGGATCCGGTAGCGATCCTCGCGGGTCAGTCTCGGCGTGGCGGCCTCTTCGATGTCCATGCGGCGGTCCAGAGCTCATTTGGGCCGGGACCCGGCTTCGAGGGCCGCGTGCAGGTTGGTGGCGGAGCGGCCCTGGGCACGATGGGGTGACAGTCGCCCGAACCTAGAACGCCCGTCCCGGACGCTCGTATCCTTCGATCAGGGTGAAAAGCCCCGCGAGCCATGCGGTCACCAGACCGCCGACCTTCGTGTTGTGCCGACGTGCTCCATTCGCAGGGGGCGTTTTCCGAATGGTCGATCGACAGAAGACCATTGCAAACCGACCCATATCGGCCGCCGGTCTCTGGTTCATCAAGCGATCTGCAAGCGGACATTCCCAGGGTCCGCGATGGGTCGAACGCGGGTCCATGACCTGGGTACCACCCGTCGGGTTTCGACCACGAGAAACCTCGCGCGTCCAATGCTGGCGGTCCCTGCGGAAGGGCGGTTTCGAGTTTCGCGCCTTCGCGGCGCGGGCTCGCCTGGAACCACCTCCGCGTCGATCCAGCGGGAGGTGGTCCCGGCGCTCAGCCGCCGACGGCGGCGGCCTTCTCGCGCCCCGCGACTCGTTCGGAACTTGCGCGCGCCTGAGCCTCGATGAACACCCGCGTCACGTCCGGCACGCGTGCCTTCAGCTCGCGGTCGAGGCGCGTCGAGATCCGCTCGACCTCGCCCGCGGTGAGGTCGTCGGCCAGGTCGAGGCTCACGTTCACGAGGATGTCCGTCGGCCCGAGGTGCTGGGTCAGCACCTCGTTGACGTGGTTCACCCCGGGCTCGGCACCGACGACCTCCTGGATCGCTGTGACGACCTCCGGGTCGGCGGCCTCGCCGATCAGCAGGCCGTGGGTCTCGATCATCAGGAAGATCGCCATCCCGACGAGCACGAGCCCGATGCCGATCGAGGACCAGCCGTCGAGCGCGGGCATGTCGAGGAGGTCGGCCAGCACCACGCCGGTGAGCGCGATGACGAGGCCGATCAGCGCCGCCACGTCCTCCACGAGGATCGTGAACAGGGCCGGGTCCTTGCTGCGCCGGATCGCGCTCAAGGGCGAGCGGTCGCCCTTCTCGGCCCAGAACGCCCGCATCGCGACGAAGCAGGAATAGCCCTCGGCCGCGACGGAGAAGCCGAGGATGGCGACGTTCACCCAGAAGCCCGGCAGCGCGTAGCCGAACAGGCTCGCGTCGGCGGCGGGCTCCGGATGCCGGATCTTGTGGGCACCCTCGTAGATCGCGAAGATGCCGCCGCCGAGGAAGATCAGCAGCGCGACGATGAAGGCGTAGAAGTAGACCTCGCGGCCGTAGCCGAACGGGTGCCTTGCGTCCGCCGGCTTCTTCGCGCGCTTCAGGCCGACGAGCAGCAGGATCTGGTTGGCGGTGTCCACCACCGAGTGTGCGCCCTCGGCCAGCATCGCGGAGGAGCCGGTGACGGTGGCGCCCACGAACTTCGCCAGGGCGATGGCGAGGTTGGCGCCAGCGGCGGTGTAGATGGCGCCGGTGCTCTCATGGGCCATGCGTCGGCGTTCCTGTTCGATCTGGGGGGCGGATCGCAGCCGGGCCGCAGCGATCCGAGCCTAAGCGCCGGCGCCGCCGACGGGTTCCGCCCGCGTGGACGCGGCGGCGGCGCCGGTGCATCCTGGCGGCCGCAACCACGGGCACCCTGCATGACGGACACGGCCTACGACCCCGACAACATCTTCGCGAAGATCCT
Organism: Methylobacterium sp. WL103; assembly: GCF_008039885.1. Taxonomy (NCBI): domain Bacteria; kingdom Pseudomonadati; phylum Pseudomonadota; class Alphaproteobacteria; order Hyphomicrobiales; family Methylobacteriaceae; genus Methylobacterium; species Methylobacterium sp. WL103. The sequence continues at coordinate 3,641 of NZ_VRUX01000022.1, read as the reverse complement.
GCGCGGCGAGATCCCCGCGCACCGGGTCTACGAGGATGCCGACACCCTGGCCTTCATGGACGTGATGCCTCAGGGGCCGGGGCACACGCTGGTGATTCCGAAGGCGCCCGCGCGCGGCCTGCTCGACGCCGATCCGGCCTCGCTCGCGGCGTTGGCGGCCAGCGTGCAGCGGGTCGCGCGGGCGGTGAAGGCCGCGTTCGAAGCGGACGGGCTCACGGTGTTCCAGTTCAATGAGGCGGCCGGGGGGCAGACGGTGTTCCACCTGCACGTCCACGTCGTACCCCGGTTCGACGGGGTGCCGCTCCAGCGCCACGAGGGCGGGATGGCCGACCCGACGGTGCTCGCAGGTCACGCGGAGCGCATCCGCGCCGCCCTCGAGGTCTGACGGATCACGCGGCCGTCGCCGCGCCGGTTTGCGCCATCCCGGTCAGCAGCCGGCGCAGGGTCGCGTTCTCCGCCTCGAGTTCGGTGATCCGACGCAGCAGCACCGTGACGGAGTTGTCCTCCGCCGCCGGCTCGGCCGCCGTCGTCGGCGCCGCGACGGAAGCGGGCTTGGCCGCCTCGTCGGCGAAGGTGATCCCGACGCCGTCGGCGCGGCGCCAGCGCAGGGTCGAGCGGTAGGTCCGGTCCTTCTGGGGGATGTAGAGGTCGAACACCTCGGGCAGCGTCGAGCTTTCGCTGAGGGCCAGCCGCGCCCCCGAGGAGGAGAAGTCACGCACGAGGCAATCCATGCTCGAGGCACCGTTGTTGAACACGATGCGGCCCTTCAGGAACACCCTTTGGCGGGTCTCGTTGCGGTGTTCCGACGACATGAACAGGGCCCCAGGCTCGAAGACGATAGGCCGATCATCCCACGTCGCCCCTTAAGGAATGCTCGCCGCGACCTTCGACTTACGGCCCTAAGCCTACAAAAAGCGCCGGTCTACGGTCTGGAACAGGTAGAATCCGTTGAAGCGCACGCCGGTCTCCGCGGCCCGGCCGTCGAAGTCGAGGGGGATGTCGGACCGGTCGTCGAGCTTGCCGCCGAAGGTCCAGCGGCCGCCACCGAGGAAGCGCGGCACGCGGCTCGACTCCGGCACGGCGCAGCACAGACCCTCGACGCTCTTCAGGCGGAACAGGTTGTAGCTCTGCATGGGCGCATCCTCCCCTCGGCCGACCCCTCGAACCGGATCTGCCGTACACGGCAAATCAGCTTGACCGTGTGGATAATCACACACTCTGTCCGGTTTGTGTCGATCACGTTTCGGGGACGTTGCGCTCCAACTCGTCGAGCCAGATCCGGGCCGTCCCGTCGGAGGGCGCCCGCCAGTCGCCGCGCGGGGAGAGGGCGCCTCCGGCCGACACCTTCGGCCCGTTCGGCAACGCCGAGCGCTTGAACTGGCTGAAGCCGAAGAACCGGGTCAGGAACACCCCGAGCCAGCGCCGGATCTCCGGCAGGCCGTAGGCGAGCCGCTTGTCGGCGGGGAAGTCGGGCGGCCACGCGCCCTTCGCCGCGTCGCCCCAGGCATGGAGCGCCAGGAAGGCGATCTTCGACGGGCGGAAGCCGTGGCGCAGGGTGTAGAACAGGGTGAAGTCCTGCAGCGCGTAGGGGCCGATCACGGCCTCCGTGCTCTGCGGCGCGGCGTCCGCCCCGGCGGGCACGAGTTCGGGCGAGATCTCGGTGTCGAGCACCGCGCTCAACACGCGCCCCTCCTCCGTGCCGAACTGGCCGGAGGCGATCGACCAGCGGATCAGGTGCTGGATCAAGGTCTTGGGCACGCCGGCGTTGACGGCGTAGTGGCTCATCTGGTCGCCGACGCCGTAGGTGCACCAGCCGAGCGCCAGCTCCGACAGGTCGCCGGTGCCGACGACGATCCCGCCGGCGTGGTTGGCCAGCCGGAACAGGTAGTCGGTGCGCAAGCCCGCCTGCACGTTCTCGAAGGTGACGTCGTAGACCGCCTCCCCCGCCGCGTAGGGGTGGCCCATGTCGGCGAGCATCTGGCGGGCGGCGGGGCGGATGTCGATCTCGGCCGCGGTCGTGCCGAGCGCCCGCATCAGCGCGTGCGCGTTGCCCTTCGTCGCGTCCGAGGTGGCGAAGCCCGGCAGGGTGTAGGCCAGGATGTCCGAGCGCGGAAAGCCGAGCCGGTCGAAGGCCTTGGCGATCACGATGAGGGCATGGGTGGAGTCGAGCCCGCCCGAGACGCCGATCACGGCCTTGCGCGTGCCGGTGGCTTCCAGGCGCTTGGCGAGGCCCGCGACCTGGATGTTGTAGGCCTCGTAGCAATCCTGGGCGAGGCGGGCCGGGTCGGCCGGCACGAACGGAAACCGCTCGATCCGCCGCATCAGCCCGAGGTCGCCGGCCGGCGGATCGAGGCGGAACGGCACGCGGCGGTAGGCCCGGCGGGGGCCGCCGCGAGCGTTGTCGTCGAAGCTGCCGGCCTGCAGCCGCTCCTGGGCGAGGAGATCGAGGTCGACGTCGGCCAGCGTCGCGACCGGCGAGGCCGAGAAGCGCTCGCCTTCCGCCAGCCGCACGCCGTTCTCGTCGACGCTGGTCTGCCCGTCCCAGGACAGGTCGGTGGTGGATTCGCCCAAGCCCGCCGCCGCGTAGACGTAGGCGCACAGGCCGCGCATCGAGGCCGCGCGCGAGAGCAGGGCGCGCGACTCCGCCCGGCCGACCGTGATCGGGCTGCCCGAGAGGTTGGCGAGCACCGTGGCGCCGGCAAGCGCCGCGTGCATGCCCGGGGCGTCGGGCACCCACAAATCCTCGCAGATCTCCACGCCGACGGTCAGGCCCGGCACGTCTTCGGCGACGAACAGCTGGTCGGCGCCGAAGGGGGCCTCGTGGCCGGCGAAGCGCACGGTCTCGCCCGCGGTGCCGGCGCCGGAGGCGAAGTGCCGCTTCTCGTAGAACTCGCGGTAGTTCGGCAGGTGGAGCTTCGGCACGACGCCCAGCAGCCGGCCGCCCTGGATCGCGAGCGCCGCGTTGTAGATCCGGTTCTGCCAGCGCACCGGCGCGCCGACGAGGAGGAGGGGGCGGAGATCGCTCGAGGCCGCGACCACCCGCCCCGCCGCCGCCTCGACCGCATCGAGCAGCGTCGCCTGCAGCAGCAGGTCCTCGATGGCGTAGGCCGACAGCGCCAGTTCCGGGAACACGGCCACCGCGACGCCCTGCCCGTGGCACCGCTCGGCGAGCGCCAGGATCGCGTCGGCGTTGCGCTCGGGGTCGCCCGGGTGGCTCCGCCCGGTGCAGGCGGCCACGCGGGCGAACCCGTGCGCGAAGAGGGATTGGAAGTCCTTCCGGGGAAGGGCTTGCGGGAGAGGGGCTTGTGCCAAGGGCGTCACGACCCGCGCGAGGTGGAATGTCCCCACCACCTTACCGCTTGCCGGCCCGCCCCTCCAGCACTCGGCGGCGGGCGGTTTTCAAGGCTCTGTTAACGACGTTCGGCCTAACTCGGATCGACCGTTCCGGGCGGGACGGCCTTTCCGTGTTTCGAGTTTTTGAGAACCCATGCGCGCATCGGGACGGCCTCCCTATTCTCATCGCGACCCCTCTCGCCCCAGCCGCGGCGGCGACCGCCCGAGCCTCACGCTCGGCGCGCTGGCGCATCGGTTGATGTCCCTGCGGGCGAGCCTGACGCGGCGCCTCGTCGGCGGCCCGCAGC